>NZ_JBMRBK010000082.1:0-55658 GCF_057351765.1 Trinickia sp.
CTCGTCGATCTGCTGCAGCGTCACGTTGCCGTACACACCCGGCTCTCGCGTGCCGAGCAGGTTCAAGTTGGGGCCGTGCAGTACCAGCAGTCGTGTCATGGTGGCTTGTCTTTCCGCGGAATTGCGCGAACTTTAGCGCTGATTAGCGAAACTTGTCCAGCAACAACGGTTGTGGTGGCGGAAACGGCAGGGCTGCCGAGTGGGCCGGGCGCCGCCGGTTTTCGCTAAATTCCGGCAACGCGCACGCCGATGGCCCGAACTTCCGTTAAGTTGCCCGCAAAGTAAGGGGCCGTATTATAGTGCATCGAGCGCGCGGCGCAGCTCGGCGGGTGTGACTTCCCCTAATTTTGTCGAACGTACGGCGCCGTTCGCGTCAATTACGACCGTAAAGGGGAGGCCGCCGGCAGTATTGCCGAAGCGGCGCGCGATGTCGGCGCCGCCGAATCCGCTGACGTAGACCGGGTAGTCCACCGGGATCTTCTGCAAGAACGTCTGGATGTTCTTCTGCGAATCCACGCCGATGCCGACGAACGTCACGCCCTTACCGGCATATTGGCGCGCGAGGCCTGACAGCGCCGGCATTTCTCGGACGCAAGGCGCGCACCATGACGCCCAGAAGTTGACCACGAGCACCTTCCCCTTGAACGGCGCCAGCTTCTCTGGTGTGCCGTCGGGCGCCGTCAGCGCGCTGGCGAAGAGTTGCGATACGGCATCGGATTGCACCTCGCCCGGCGCGGCCCCGTCTTGCGCGGCGAGCGCCTGAGGTGCCGATGCCTCGGGCTTGGTGGGCGTACCGCCGCGTAATGCGTGGGACGCCATGAGGCCGATGGCGGCAAGCGCGATCAGTGCGAGCGCTGCGCCGGCAAGTCGATTCTTCATCGTCTTCAATCTCAAATTCGGTCAATCGCCGGAGCGCCCCGGCGGTGCGGCCCGGTCCCGGTCTGCGCCATCGAGTAGGGCCCGGACGGCCTCCGCGTTGGCGCGCGGCGCCCGCCCGCGCGCGTCGGCACGGACGGCGCCGCGCAGATCGTCGGTGTCGTAAAGCGCAATGTGCATTCCGACCGGCGGTTCGTGGGCCGTAGCGCGTGCGAGAAAGCTCAGCGTCTCCACGCTGCCGCGACCTCCGAAATGGCGCGTCTCCGAAACGTCATACTGGACGTTCGCATTGAGCAGGTGAATGGCGACTTCTTTTGGATTGTCGCAAAACACCTGCAAATGGATATCCGAGTGTTCGCCCGCCGTGCCGTTCAACACCGCGCCGGTCAGATAAGGATTGAATGCCGCGAGCCGCTCCATCCAATCGAGCGCGACTTCGCGCAGATGGCGCAGCACTGCAGGCTGACTCTCGGACTGGAAGATGGACTGGTACTCGCGGATTTCCTCTTCGATCTGATCGTTGTCGGGCAACCATTCGCCCGCCACACGCGTTTGTCCGAGCACCTGCCGCGCCGCTTTGCGCTTCGCGCTGGCGTAGTCGAGCCCTTCCTCCGCGATCAGCCGCGCCGCGGCGATCGCAATCTCTTCCCGCACCCGCTGCGGGTCTGCATGAAATCGGCGAACCATCAGGCAATCATACCCGATCGGCGCGCGACGGCCGTCCGGCGCGCTGCCGCACGAGAGGCGTCGGGTACAATAACGGCCTTTTCCGAGATGCGCTCGAGCGAGCCGCGGCGCCCGAGCAGGGTCGCCGCGCCGATGCCCGGCGGCTGCTCCTCCTTTTTTTGCGACATCACCCGCGCTCGGCGGCACCTTATCGTTATGCACATCCATATTCTCGGCATCTGCGGCACGTTCATGGGCGGTCTCGCGGTACTCGCGCGCGCCGCGGGCCATACGGTCACGGGATGCGACGCCGGCGTCTATCCGCCGATGAGCACCCAGCTCCAGGCGCAGGGCATCGAACTCGTCGAAGGGTATGGCGCCGAGCAGCTCGATCTCGCCCCCGATCTTTTCGTCATCGGCAATGTCGTGACGCGCGGCAACCCGCTCATGGAAGCGATTCTCGATCGCGGCTTGCCCTATGTGTCCGGGCCGCAGTGGCTCGGCGAGCATGTATTGGCCGGCAAGTGGGTGTTGGCCGTGGCCGGCACGCACGGCAAGACCACGACGAGCTCCATGCTCGCCTGGCTGCTCGAGGATGCGGGGCTGAATCCGGGCTTTCTCATTGGCGGCGTGCCGCTCAATTTCGGCGTTTCCGCGCGACTGACCGATTCGAGTTTCTTCGTGATCGAGGCGGACGAGTACGACACGGCTTTCTTCGACAAGCGCTCGAAGTTCGTCCACTACCGCCCGCGCACGGCCGTGCTCAACAACCTCGAATACGATCACGCGGATATCTTTCCCGATCTCGCCGCTATCGAGACGCAATTCCACCACCTGGTGCGTACTGTGCCTAGCGTCGGACGTCTCATCGTCAATGGCCGGGACGCCGCGCTCGAGCGCGTGCTGGCCCGCGGCGTATGGAGCGAGGTCGAGCGCTTCGGCGTCGAGGGCGGATGGGTCGCGCGGCCGGCGGCCGAGGGCGTCGAGGTCGACGAGAGTTTCGCCGTTTATCGGCAGGGCGAGCGCGAAGGCGTCGTGCAGTGGCAGGTGCAAGGCGAACATAATCGCTTGAATGCGCTGGCGGCCATCGCGGCGGCGCGGCACGTCGGCGTGCCGGCCGCTCAGGCTGCGCGCTCGCTGTCGGCGTTTCGCAACGTCAAAAGGCGAATGGAGGTGCGCGGCAGTGTCGATGGCGTGACGGTCTACGACGACTTTGCGCACCACCCCACCGCGATCGAGACGACGATCGCGGGCTTGCGCACCCGCATCGGCGAGCAGCATGCGCGCATCCTGGCGGTGCTCGAGCCGCGCTCGAACACGATGAAGCTTGGCGTCATGAAGGCGCAGTTGCCGATCAGTCTCGCCGATGCGGATCAGGTGTTCGGCTACGGCGCACCAAGCGGGCGCGATGCGTTGGGCTGGGATCTCGCCGCCGCGCTCGCGCCGCTCGGCGCCAAGGCCCAGGCCTTCGACGATCTCGATGCGCTCGTCGCCGCGGTCAGCGCAGCGGCGCGGCCGGGCGATCATATCCTCGTCATGAGCAACGGCGGATTCGGCGGCGTGCACCAAAAGCTGCTCGACGCGCTCGGACGTCGCGCGAATGGGCGCGAGCGGAGCGCCACGTGATTCTTTATCTGCACGGCTTTCGTTCTTCGCCGAATTCGTTCAAGGCGCGTCTTTTGGCGGCCCGCCTGGCGGAGCTGGGCCGTGCCGACGAGTGGCGCTGTCCGATGTTGCCCGTATCGCCGCTCGACGCGGTCGCGCTCGTCGAAAAGACGCTCGCGGGCGCCCAGGACGTCACGCTGATCGGCAGTTCGCTGGGCGGCTACTATGCGACCTATCTTGCCGAACAGCACGGCTGGCGCGCGGTATTGCTGAACCCGGCCGTGTTGCCGCAGCGCGATCTCTCGTCGTACCTCGGCGAGCAGCCGCTTTGGCATGGCGGCGGCAGTATCGTCGTCACGCCGCGCCATCTCGAGGAGCTCGGAATGATCGGGGTGGCGTCCGTGACGCGGCCGGAACGCTATTATCTGATCGCCGCCACAGGCGACGAGGTGCTCGACTATCGAGACATGCTCGCGCACTATCCGGGCGCCCGAACGAAGCTGATCGAAGGCGGCGATCATGCGATCAGCGGTTTTGCGGATCATGCGGACGACGTGCTCGCCTTTTGCGGGGTCGAGCCGGCTCGCAGCGCTTGAGGCGAGTTCGAGAAGAGCGCCAGGCGCGCCGCGCTATCCGATGAATTGACACCGCAGCGGGCGCGCGATTTGCGTAACGCCTGCACGCTGCCGAAAACAAGTCCCAGCGAGAATATCGAGTGAACGTTTTTTTTGAGGAATCGGGCGGATTGAAGGCGGGCAGCGTGCTGTCGCGACAAGGCGATGCGCTGCAAGTCGAACTGCCGGGCGGCCGGCGCACGAAAGTGCGCGCCAAGGATGTGCTGATCGAGTTCGGCGAGCCCGCGGCCGGCGAGTTGTTGCAAAAGGCGGATACAGCGGCCCAGCAGATCGATCTCGATTTCCTGTGGGAATGCGCTCCGCCGGACGAATTTCCTTTCGCGGCGCTCGCCGACGAATATTTCGGCGCGTCGGCCGGGCCTGTCGAGCGCGCCGCGCTCGTCTTGCGCCTGCAGGGCGCGCCCGTGTATTTCCGCCGCAAGGGGCGCGGGCTTTATCAGCGCGCGCCCGAGGAACAGCTCAAGATGGCGCTCGCCGCGCTCGAGCGAAAACGTCAGCAGGCGCTCGTCCAAGCCGGCTACGAGGAAGAGCTCAAGGCGGGACGCCTGCCCGCGGCATTCAATGGCAAGGCGCTCGCGCTGCTGACGAAACCCGACAAGAATTCGATCGAATACAAGGCGCTCGAAGCGGCCGCCGCGGCGCGCGGAGTGTCCCAGGCGCGGCTCATGCTCGAGTGCGGCGGCGTCGCATCGGCGCGCGCGCTGCACGAAGCGCGGTTTCTGTCCGAATATTTTCCGCATGGAACGGGCTTTCCGAGCGTCGTGCCCGGGCCGGTGCCCGACGATCTGCCGACGGCTCAGGTCGAGGCGTTCTCGATCGACGACATCACGACGACGGAGATCGACGACGCGTTTTCCGTCGAGATGCTTGCCGATGGGCGCGTGCGCGTGGGCATCCATATCGCGGCGCCCGCACTTGGCATCGCGCGCGGCGACGCTGTCGACGCCATCGCGCGCGCGCGGCTGTCGACCGTCTACATGCCCGGCGACAAGATCACGATGCTGCCCGATGAGGTCGTCGACGTTTTCACGCTCAAGGAGGGCGGCCTGCGTCCGGCCTTGTCCCTTTACGTCATCGTCGATCGCGCGACGCAGGATGTCGTCGCGACGGAAACGCGCGCCGAACGCGTCTTCGTGAAAAGCAATCTCCGGCACAACACGCTCGATGCGCAGGTGACGGAAGATGCGCTCGCCAAAGGCGAAGGCGACTATCCGCACAAAGAGGAGATCGCGATTCTCTGGCCGCTCGCGCAGGCGCTCTTCGAAAAACGCCAGGCTGCGCGCGCGGGCTATGGGCTCCGACGCGAAGTGTTCGGCAACACCGACTACAACTTCTATGTCGACGGCGAACATGTGACGATCACGCCCCGCCGGCGCGGCTCGCCGCTCGATCTCATCGTCGCCGAGCTGGCGATCCTCGCGAACTCGAGCTGGGGCGCGTTTTTGCACGATCACGGCGTGCCCGGCATCTATCGTACGCAGCGCACGTTCGCCGCCGCGGGGCCGAAACGCACGCGCATGCAGACGAGCGCCGCGCCCCACGAGGGGCTCGGCGTCGCGCAATACGCATGGAGCACGTCGCCGTTGCGCCGCTATGTGGATCTCGTCAACCAATGGCAATTGCTGGCCTGCGTGCAGCACGGCGTGACGGCCAAACTCGTCGCACCGTTCAAGCCGAAGGACGCCGATCTTTTTGCAATCGTGCAGGGCTTCGACGATACCTATTCCGCCTATGCCGACCACCAGCGGCGCATGGAGTACTTCTGGTGTCTGCGCTGGATCACGCAGGAGGGCAAGCGTGAAGTCGTCGCCGTGGTCGTGAAGGGCGATCTGGTGCGTCTGGAGGAAGTGCCGCTGCTGTTACACGTGCCTGGTCTCGGTGTACATGCGCGCGGTACGCGGGTGGTGCTCGAAGTGATGTCGGTCGACGAGTTGACGGTCGAAGCATCGGTGCGTCCGACTCGTGTGCTCGACGCGCCTGGGTTGGCAGCGGGCGCAGGCGACGAGCTCGAGGCGGGCGAGGACGAGCAGCTCGACGACGTCGTCGATCCGGCGGATGCATCGGACGCCTCCGCCGAGAGCGAAGAAGAGGCGCGAGCCGAAGGCGGTGAGGGCGACGCAGGCGAAGCGGGCGCACAGAGCGAGCAGCGAGGCGAGCCGGACGCTGACGGTGACGGTGAGCCCGGAGCGGATGGCGCGCGCGTTTCGGGCGCGGGGCAGTCGATGGGCCCGTCGAGCCGTGCGACCCACCTGACCGAGTGAGCACGATGGAACCGATCGAACTCCCAGCGATCGCTCCGGCTACGGAGGGTCGCGAACTCTATGCCGTCGTGGGCAATCCCGTTGCGCACAGCAAGTCGCCGTTCATTCACGCGCGTTTTGCCGGGCAGACGGGGGAGCCCGTCGAATATCGCCATCTGCTAGCGCCGATTGGGGGATTTGCCGACACGGTACGTGCATTCATCGCCGCACGGGGACGGGGCCTCAATGTCACCGTGCCGTTCAAGCTCGAAGCGCATGGGCTGGCCGACCGGCTATCCGCGCGCGCCGAGGCGGCAGGCGCGGTCAATACGCTGCGCGTCGACAGCGACGGCCTGTACGGGGACAACACCGACGGCGTGGGTCTCGTGCGCGATATCGAGTCGAATCTCGGAGTCCGTCTTGCGGGTGCGCGCATTCTGCTGCTCGGCGCGGGCGGCGCGGCGCGCGGCGTCATTCTGCCGATACTGGCGCGCTCGCCGGCTGAATTGACGATCGTCAATCGCACGGCCGAGAAGGCCGACGCGCTCGTCGACCGATTCCGTACTGCCGCGAACGATGCGGGTTGCGCGCTCGGCGGCGGCGGCCCGCAGGCGGCCGCCCCGCGCGCGTACGATATCGTCGTCAATGCTACGGCGGGCAGCCTCGACGCGGCGCTGCCCGAATGCGACGAGCGCGTTTTCGGCGCCGGCACACTCGCCTACGACATGATGTACGGCATGCAACCGACTGTCTTCATGCACCATGCCGAATCGCTCGGCGCGCGCGCGGCGGACGGTCTCGGCATGCTGGTCGAGCAGGCGGCCGAGTCCTTCTTCGTCTGGCGCGCGGTGCGGCCGGCGAGCGCACCCGTGCTCGCCGAGTTGCGCGCAACGCTCGCCGCCGCGCGCGCATGAAGCGGGGTGGCGGCTCGCCGGGCCCGGCCCGCTGGGCCGTGTATGCGGTTTCGGTTGCCGTTGCCGCGTGGCTTGGAACGCAGGCCTATTACTTCGCGCAGATTGCCGTGTGGACGTTCGTCAATCCGAGATCGACTGCGTTCATGCGCGCCGATGCGTGGCGTCTTGCCGCGGACCGCCCCGACTTGTCGATCGCGCATGAATGGGTTCCCTACGACAAGATTTCGCGCAATCTGAAGCGAGCCATCATTGCGTCCGAAGACGCCAACTTCGTCAATAACAGCGGCTACGAGACGGATGCAATCCTGCAGGCTTGGGAGCGCAACAAGTCGCGCGGCAAGATCGTCGCGGGCGGCTCGACGATCACCCAGCAGCTCGCGCGCAACCTCTTTCTCTCGCGCGAAAAGAGCTACGTGCGTAAAGGGCAGGAATTCATCATTACCTGGATGCTCGAAACGCTGATGGACAAGCAGCGCATCTTCGAGATTTATCTGAACTCGGTGGAATGGGGCAATGGCGTCTACGGCGCGCAGGCCGCCGCACGCTACTACTACCGCGTTTCCGCGGATCGGCTCACCGCCTGGCAGGCGGCGCGGCTCGCCGTCATGCTTCCGCGGCCGAAATATTTCGACGAACATCGGTCGTCGGGCTATCTGGCGCAGCGCGCGGCGGTCATCGCTCGGCGCATGGGGGCCGCGGAAGTGCCGCGCTGAGGCGTTCCCGGGTCGACCGACGCCGCGCGCGCGTGCTCACTCGTTCCGCTGCTCCGCTGCGCCGCTGCTCAATTGCCTTCCCAGTAGCCGACGCCGGCTTCCTTGCGCGAGACGAAACGGAAGACGGTGGAGGGCGCGCCAGCGCGGCCCGGTAGTTCGGCGAGCAGGCCGAACTTCCCCGAGTCGGGATATTCCACCACTTCGGGCAGACTCATCGTGCTCACCGCCAGATACCGCAATTCCGACTCGCCCGTATTCACGATCTGATGGGCAGCATCTTCGCCGCCAGGCGGGCACGCGATGACATCGCCGGCGCGGATCGGATAGCGCGCCTCGCCGATCCGTATTTCTCCCGTACCTTCGAGCACGAAAAACATTTCCTCGTTGACCGAGTGGCTGTGACACGGAAACGCCCGCTTGCCGGGCGGCACAGCCGTCACGTTGTAGCCGAGCTTGCGCGCACCGATTGCGCGCCCGATCTGGCCGATCTGAACCTCCCCGTAACGGTCGTTCATCGATTCTGGCGGGGCGAAGGCGGCGGGCCGCGGTGAGAGTTCGACGTCGGCAAGATTGATGATCGGTTTCATTTCGTGGTCCTCGAAAGGGGCGGGCCGGGGAAGAGAGAAGCTGCTCAATATAGAACACGTACGCGCGGCCGGCGCTCATCTCCCCCTATCGAGCCTTCGCGGTACGCAATCGCCGGCATGACCGGATGCGCGAAGAATCCCAATATATGGACGTTGAACTCATATGTTGAACAGTCGAAGGCGCCCGCCTACAATCTCGACGAAATGACATGGGAGACAGCGATGAACCCCCCCGAACAAGCGGCGCATACGCCCGACGGGCCGGATACGCCGGATATACCGGAAACGCCGGGCGGCGCAGCCTTGGCCGCCGCGCTTTCCTCGCGCGCCGGTGCGGACGAAATCAGCCTTTCGGGTACCCCGCTCGACATCGCGAGCCAGCAGGCCGGCACGCAGACACTGCTGCGCGGTCTGGCGATTCTCGAAGCCGCGGCCGCGGGCGCGCACGACATGCGTGCATTCGCCGCGGTGCTCGGCACCTCGCGCAGCACCACGCATCGTCTGTTGAACAGCCTCGTGCAGGCGCGGTATCTGCGTCAGACACCCGCGGGCTATTTGTTGGGACCGAAGCTGATCGAGCTCGGTACCATCGCGCTCGAACAAATGCCGCTGACGGCGGTGGCGCGCCCCCACCTCGAGCGGCTCGCGCAAGCCACGCTCGATACGATCCACCTGGGTGTGCGCGATGGCGACGACGTTCTCTATATCGACAAGATTTCCGGCCAACGCGGGCTCGAAATGCGTTCGCGCGTCGGACACCGGATGCCGCTGGCGTCGACCGGGATCGGCAAGGCACTGATGCTCGATTTGAAGCCGGACGATTGGGAGCGGCTTTTCGACGTCTCGCGTCGGGCGCTCGCGGGCGTGACGTTCAAACCCGAGAATCGGCCCGACAAACCGCTCTTCCTGCACCGCATGGTGCGCTATGCAGCGGGCGGATTCACGTTCGATCTGGAAGAAAACGAGACGTCGATCCGCTGCGTGGCCGGACCGGTGCGCGATGCGTCGGGTGCGATCGTCGCGGCCGTCTCGGTTGCCAGCACGGTTCCGTACATGTCGCTCGAACGCATGGACGAGCTCGTGCCGCTCGTGCAGCGCGAGGCACGCGGAATCTCCGAAGAACTCGGCTGGCGCGCGCCCCAGGGAACACGGCGGATCAAACGATGATCGGATCGCATTCGACATTTGCCGAGCCGGCACTGATCGGGCTCGATTGGGGCACGACGTCGCTGCGCGCCTATCTTTTCGATGCGCACGGCAACGTACTGGCCACCCGCGCATCGACTGCGGGAATCATGAACTTGCCGCGGCCCGGCGGCTTCGACGTCGCGTTCGAAGCCGTCGCAGCAGAGTGGTTCGAGGCGTTCCCCGATCTGCCGGCGATCGCCGCGGGCATGGTCGGCAGCGCTCAAGGTTGGCGCGAGGCGCCCTACGTCGATACGCCCGCCACGGCGCGGGAGCTCGTTGCGGGCATCGTCGATGTCGCGACGGCACGCGGAGTCGTGCTTCACATCGTGCCGGGCGTGATCGAGCGCGGCGAGCTGCCGAACGTCATGCGCGGAGAAGAAACGCAGATCGTCGGGGCGCTCGCAAGCGATGCCGCGCTCGGTGCAAACGGCGCGGCGGCGCTCGTCGGATTGCCGGGCACGCACGCGAAGTGGGCCGTGGTGCGCGGCGAACGCATCGAAGCCTTTCATACCTTCATGACGGGCGAGCTCTTTGCCGCGTTGCGCGATCACACGATCCTCGGCCGCACCATGACGCAGCCGGCCAAGCCCGACACGGAAGCATTCCTGCGCGGCGTCACGGTGGCGAAGAACGCCGATCATGCGGGGCTGCTGGCGACGATCTTCAGCACGCGAACGCTGGGCCTCACCGCGCAGTTGAAAGCGGACCAGCAGCCCGACTATCTATCCGGGCTCCTGATCGGGCACGAACTGGCCGGCCTTCGGGCGGTGCTGGCCGCGCGAGGCGAGGGGCTCGAGAACGAGGCCCTGCGGCTGATCGGGGAGCCCGCACTGTGCGAGCGGTACCGGCTCGCGCTGGCGGAATTCGGCAGCGCGAATGCCGCGATCGTCGAGCATGCGGCCGAGCGCGGATTGTGGCGCATCGCCGTGCAAGCCGGGCTCGTCGGCGGCGCGGCAGCGCCGGCCGCGAACGCGGTCGGCACCACGGACCTGGGCCGCTGAGCGGCGCATCACGACATCGACGGAACACGACATGGTTACGACCGACCCTAACACCACCGATCTCGACCTGCCTGCGCCGTACCGGCCGCACCCACGCTTTGCCGCCGCGTTCGCCGCTTGCCCGCTGATCGCGATCTTGCGCGGCATCGAACCGGGAGAGGCTGGCGAGCACGGGCTTGCGCTCTACGACGCGGGGTTCCGGGTCATCGAAGTGCCGCTGAATTCGCCGGCGCCGTTCGAGAGCATTGCGGCGATACGCGCGGCGCTGCCGCACGATGCGATCGTCGGGGCCGGGACAGTATTGCGCCCCGAGCTCGTCGGTACGCTGGCCGGCGCAGGCGGCGAGCTCGTCGTCATGCCGCATGCGGATGCGGCGGTCATTCGTGCGGCGAAGGCCGCGGGACTGGCATGCACGCCCGGCGTGGCCACGCCGACCGAGGCATTTGCGGCGCTCGCCGCCGGTGCCGATGCACTGAAGATGTTCCCCGCCGAGCAGCTCGGCGCGCATGTGGTCAAAGCATGGCGGGCGGTCGTGCCCAAGCGCGTTCCGATCGTACCGGTGGGGGGCGTCTCGCCCGAGAACATGCAGCCGTTTCTCGCGGCGGGTGCGGACGGATTCGGGCTTGGCTCGGCGCTTTATCGCCCGGGTCAGGGTCCTGACGAAACCGCCGTGCGTGCGCGTGCATTCGCCGACGGACTGCGCGCGGCACGCGAAGGAGTCGCGCGATGAATCGGCTGGCCGGCAAAGTCGCGCTCGTGACCGGTGCCGGCCGGGGCATCGGCGCGGCCATCGCACGGGCATTCGCGGGCGAAGGCGCGGCGGTGCTGCTGGCCGAACTCGATACCGATGCCGGTGAAGCGAGCCGCGACGCGATCCAGCGCGAGCACGCCGGGGCGCGCATGAAGGCGCATCGAACCGATGTGACCGACGCGGCCTCCGTGCGCGACGCGGTCGCGGCGGCAGAAGACGCGTTCGGCCCCATCGACGTGCTCGTCAATAACGCTGGCATCAATGTGTTTTGCGATCCGCTGACGATGACCGACGACGATTGGCGCCGGTGCTTCGCGGTCGATCTCGACGGAGTCTGGAACGGTTGCCGGGCGGTGTTGCCGGGCATGGTCGAACGCGGACGCGGCAGCATCGTCAATATCGCTTCGACGCATGCGTTCAAGATCATTCCCGGTTGTTTCCCGTATCCGGTCGCCAAGCACGGCGTGATCGGGCTCACGCGTGCGCTCGGTATCGAATACGCGGCGCGACAGGTGCGGGTCAATGCGATCGCGCCGGGCTACATCGAGACGCAGTTGACACTCGATTGGTGGAATGCGCAGCCCGACCCCGAGTCCGCGCGTCGCGCGACGCTCGCGTTGCAGCCGATGAAGCGAATCGGCCAGCCGGAGGAGGTGGCGATGACGGCGGTGTTTCTCGCATCGGACGAGGCGCCTTTCATCAATGCGAGTTGCATCACGGTGGACGGGGGACGCTCGGCGCTCTACCACGATTGAGCGACGGGGCCGGCGGTGCCGAGGCAACTCGCACGCGGTATCCGCGCAGCAAGGAAAGCAGCAAGAAGGCAGCAAGAAGGCAGCACGACAACAAATCATCGACATCGGATGACGCACCGGCCGCGTGAGTTATCCGACCAAGACAACGCGGCCCACACCTTCAATAGACAGGAGACACGCACATGAAGCGCAGAATATTCCTTTCGCTCGCAGCGGTTGCGGCAGGCGCGATGTTCGCCGCAGCGCCGGCTGCCCAGGCGGCCGACCCGGTGAAAATCGGCTTTCTCGTGAAGCAGCCCGAAGAGCCGTGGTTCCAGGATGAATGGAAATTCGCCGAGAGCGCTGCGAAGGAAAAGGGCTTCACGCTCGTGAAGATCGGCGCGCCCTCCGGTGAAAAGGTCATGAGCGCGATCGACAACCTGGCGGCGCAAAAGGCGCAGGGCTTCATCATCTGCACGCCGGACGTCAAGCTCGGGCCCGGTATCGTCGCGAAGGCGAAGGCGCACAACCTCAAGATGATGACGGTGGACGACCGTCTCGTCGATGGCAGCGGCAAGCCGATCGAAGCCGTGCCGCACATGGGCATCTCCGCTTACAACATCGGCAAGCAAGTGGGTGACGGCATCGCGGCCGAAATCAAGAAGCGCGGCTGGGACATGAAGGACGTCGGCGCCATCGACGTGACCTACGAGCAGCTGCCGACGGCTCACGATCGCACGACGGGCGCGACCGACGCGCTCGTTGCCGCGGGCTTCCCGAAAGCCAACGTGATCGCCGCGCCGCAAGCGAAGACGGACACGGAAAACGCCTTCAACGCCGCGAACATCGCGCTCACGAAGAATCCCCAGTTCAAGCACTGGGTCGCCTACGGCCTGAACGACGAAGCCGTGCTCGGCGCCGTGCGCGCAGCCGAGGGGCGCGGCTTCAAGGCCGACAACATGATCGGCGTCGGCATCGGCGGTTCGGACTCGGCCTTGAATGAATTCAAGAAGCCGAACCCGACGGGCTTCTTCGGCACGGTCATCATCAGCCCGAAGCGTCATGGCGAAGAAACGTCCGATTTGATGTACACGTGGATCACGACGGGCAAGGAGCCGCCCAAGCTCACGCTGACGACGGGCATGCTCGCGACGCGCGATAACGTCGCGCAGGTGCGCGAGAAGATGGGCCTGGCCTCGAAGTAACCGTGGCGGCAGTCTCTGCGGACATGGGGCGGCGAAGCCCCATGTCGGCGGGGATCTTCAATCAGTACGAGGTGAAGCGACATGGCAGCAACGCTGCGTTTTGACAACATCGGCAAGGTCTTTCCGGGTGTGCGCGCGCTCGATGGCGTCTCGTTCGAGGTCGAGGCCGGGCAAGTGCATGGCCTCATGGGCGAAAACGGCGCGGGCAAGTCGACGCTGCTGAAAGTGCTCGGCGGCGAGTATCAGCCGGACTCGGGCCGCATCATGATCGATGGGCAGGAGGTGCACTTCTCGAGCGCGGCCGCTTCGATCGCCGCCGGCATTGCCATCATCCATCAGGAGCTCCAGTACGTGCCCGATCTGACGGTCACGGAAAACCTGCTGCTGGGCCGCCTGCCGAATGCGCTCGGGTTCGTCGACAAACGCGGCGCGCAGCGCTTCGTGCGCGAGCGGCTCGCCGCGATGGGCGTCGATCTCGATCCGAATGCGAAGCTCGGACGGCTGTCGATCGCGCAACGCCAGATGGTCGAAATCTGCAAGGCGCTCATGCGCAATGCGCGCGTCATCGCGCTCGACGAGCCGACGAGCTCGCTCTCGCACCGCGAGACCGAAGTGCTGTTCAAGCTCGTGCGCGATCTGAAGGCCGATGGCCGTGCGCTCATCTATATCTCGCATCGCATGGATGAGATCTATTCGCTTTGCGATGCCTGCACTATTTTTCGCGATGGCCGCAAGGTCGGCTCGCATCGCGATCTCCACGAAGTCAAGCGCGAGACGCTCGTCGCCGAAATGGTCGGGCGGGAAATCACGGACATCTACGATTACCGGCCGCGCGAGCTCAAGGACGTGCGTCTTGCCGTCGACGGCATCGAGGGGCACGGGCTCGCCGCACCGGCGAGCTTCGAGGTCCGCGCGGGGGAAATCCTCGGATTTTTCGGCCTCGTGGGCGCCGGGCGCAGCGAGCTCATGCGGCTCGTCTACGGTGCCGAGAAAAAACGCGGCGGGCGCATTGCCCTCGACGGTGCCGAGATCGACATCAGGAGCCCGGGACAGGCGATTCGCCACGGCATCGTGCTGTGTCCCGAGGATCGCAAGGAAGAGGGCATCCTTGCCATCGCGTCCGTGGCCGAAAACATCAACATCAGCTGCCGCCGACACGGTCTGCGCGCGGGCCTCTTTCTCAATCACGCGAAAGAGGCGGAAACGGCCGAGCGTTTCATCAAGCTGCTCAAGATCAAGACGCCGCACCGCCGGCAGCGGATCCGGCTGCTTTCGGGCGGCAATCAGCAAAAGGCGATTCTCTCGCGCTGGCTCGCCGAGCCCGGGCTGAAGGTCGTGATTCTCGACGAGCCGACGCGCGGCATCGACGTCGGCGCGAAGCACGAAATCTACAACGTGATCTACGAGCTGGCCGAGCGCGGTTGCGCGGTCGTGATGGTGTCGTCCGAGTTGCCCGAGGTGCTCGGCGTATCGGATCGCATCGTCGTCATGCGCGAGGGGCGCATCTCAGGCACGCTCGAGCGCGGCCAGGCCGACGAGTCGGCCCTCTTGAGCCTCGCGTTGCCGCAAGGCGGCGACTCGCAGGCAGCCGGCCCGGCGCAAGAGGCCGCGTAGCCGATCCGCGTCGCGCGGGCGGCGCATGGACGGCCGAAGCGGCATGTTTTGACAGGACAACACGGTAGCCCGTGGACGACGGACGAACAAACGGACCGGGAAGCGGGCGAAGAAACGGGTGAAGGAGCGACGAAATGCAAGCTAGAGAAAACCTCGCGAGTTCGGCGGCCAAGCAGGCCGCCGAGGCGCTGATTCCGAAGACGAACGATCGGCAGAAATGGTGGCAGCAGGTCACCGAATACAGCCTCATCCTGATCTTCGCCCTGATGTTCATCACGACGTCGCTGACGGTCGATCACTTTTTCTCGATCGACAACATGCTGGGCCTCGCGTTGTCGATTTCGCAGATCGGCATGGTCGCCTGCACGATGATGTTCTGTCTTGCCTCGCGCGACTTCGATCTCTCGGTCGGTTCGACCGTCGCATTCGCGGGCGTGCTGTGCGCGATGGTGCTCAACGCAACCGACAACACGTTCGTTGCGATCGTCGCGGCCGTCGCGGCCGGTGCCGTCATCGGATTCGTGAACGGTGCCGTCATTGCCTATCTGCGCATCAACGCATTGATCACGACGCTGGCGACGATGGAGATCGTGCGGGGCCTCGGTTTCATCGTGTCGCACGGACAAGCAGTCGGCGTGTCGTCCGACACGTTCATCGCGCTGGGCGGCCTGACGTTGGGTGGCGTCTCGCTGCCGATCTGGGTGACGCTGATCTGCTTCATCGTCTTCGGCGTGATGCTCAACCATACGATCTACGGCCGCAATACGCTCGCCATCGGCGGCAATCCCGAAGCGTCGCGTCTGGCCGGTATCAACGTCGAGCGCACACGCGTCCTCATTTTCCTCGTCCAGGGCGCGGTGACGGCGTTGGCGGGCGTGATCCTTGCATCGCGGATCACATCGGGCCAGCCGAATGCGGCACAGGGCTTCGAACTCAACGTGATCTCGGCTTGCGTGCTGGGCGGCGTCTCGCTGCTCGGCGGCCGCGCGACGATCTCGGGCGTCGTGATCGGCGTGCTGATCATGGGCACGGTCGAGAACGTCATGAACCTGCTCAATATCGACGCGTTCTACCAATACCTCGTGCGCGGCGCGATTCTGCTCGCCGCCGTGCTGCTCGACCAACTGAAGAACCGCGGCTCGCGCGATTGACGCGCTAGCCGACGTAATCGACGGAGATTCCTCACGATGGCGTTACCCGATCATCCGCAACCCGGTCCCTACGCGCGGTATCCCAGCCTCGTCGACCGCACCGTCTTCATCACCGGCGGCGCAACCGGCATCGGCGCCTCGTTCGTCGCGCATTTCGCGGGACAGGGCGCTCGCGTGGCCTTTTGCGATATCGACACGAGCGCGGGCGAGGCCCTGGCCGACGCACTGGGCGATTCGCGGACGAAGCCGCTGTTTCTTGCTTGCGATATCACCGACATCGAGGCGCTGCGCGGCGCGCTTGCCGATGCGCGCGGCGCATTCGGACCGATTGCGGCGCTGATCAACAATGCGGCGAACGACAAACGTCACACGATCGCCGAAGTCACGCCGGAATCGTTCGACGCGGGCATCGCGGTCAATCTGCGGCACCAGTTTTTTGCGGCCCAGGCCGTCGCCGACGATATGAAAGCATCCGGCGGCGGCTCGATCGTCAATCTCGGCTCGATCAGCTGGATGCTGAAGCAGGGCGGCATGCCGGTCTATCTGACGTCGAAGGCGGCGATCACGGGGCTCACGCATGCGCTGGCTCGCGATCTCGGTCCGTTCGGGATCCGCGTCAATACGCTCGTGCCTGGCTGGGTCATGACTGACAAGCAGCGGAGCCTGTGGCTCGACGAGGCCGGCTTGCGCGCACTGAAGGCCGGCCAATGCCTCGATGGCGAATTGCTGCCCGAGGATCTCGCGCGCATGGCCCTTTTTCTCGCTGCGGACGACAGCCGGATGATCACGGCGCAGGAGTTCATCGTTGACGGAGGTTGGGCATGACGGGGCACGACACGAACGGCAATACGCCGCGCAGCTATCGCGCAGCGCTTGTCGTCGATACGGAATGTACGCTCGGTGAAGGTGTGCTCTGGTGCGCCCGCACGGGGCAACTGTATTGGACCGACATCGAAGGCCAGCGGCTCTTTCGGTACAACCCCGGCACCGGCGAGCGCGCCGAGTGGCGCATGCCGGAACGGCTGGCCACGTTCGCGTTCACCGCGCGCGCGCACGTGCTGCTCCTTGGCCTGGCCTCGCATCTGGCGTTTTTCGATCTCGCGACGAATGAATTCACGCGCATCGTGGAGGTCGAGCCGGGCATGAGTACGCGTCTGAACGACGGCAAGTGCGATCGGCAGGGGCGCTTTGTCTTCGGCACCATGCATGAAGCGGACAAGCAGCAGCCCGTCGGCGGTTTTTATCGTCTGGATCTGGACTTGTCCATTGAAAGGCTGCCCCTACCCGCGCCGGCCATCGCGAATAGCATCGCATTCAGCCCCGACGGCGCGACGATGTATTTCTGCGATTCGTTGACGCGCGAGATTCGTGCCTGCGCCTATGGCGCCGATGGCAGCGTCGGACCGTCGCATCGGTTCGCAGCCGTCACCGATCCCGACGGCGACCCGGACGGATCGACCGTCGACGCCGAGGGCGGTTTATGGAACGCGCATTGGGGCGCCGGGCGGGTCGTGCGCTACGACGCCGCCGGCCACGAAACCGAGCGCGTCGTGGTCCCGGCCCGGCAGCCGAGCTGTGTTGCGCTGGGTGGAGCGGACCTTGGCACGCTCTACGTCACGACGGCGCGAGTCGGGCTCGATTCCGATCAGCTTGCCGCCGAGCCCGACACAGGCGGCGTGTTCGCCGCGACAGTCGTGCGCCGCGGGCTGCCCGAGGTGGTGTTCGCGGGTTTGCCCGCCTGACGTTCTGGCCAACTGCCAGGAACCGAACGATAAATAAAGAGACAAAGGCGGCAGGTATCGCCGCCTTTCAAGTAAGACCCGTCCGATCCGGACCGCATCTCGCCTCTCGAGGAGCAGACTATGGCCGCAGCGAATTCCGATGCCCGACTGGCGCGGGGCGAGACACCGTCCGCGGCGCGCCGTGCCAAGCTCGCCGCGGTGAGTCAGCCGGTGCGGCCGGGGCCCAGCACCGCGGTGCTCGCGCGTGGGCTCGGCGCGGGCGGCGAAAGCGCCACCGTGTCGCTCTCGACTTCACAATTGCGTCTCGACGTGGCGCCGGCGCTGGGCGGCGCGATTACGCGTTTCGACTGGCGCGGCAGCGGCAACGGAACGGTCCCGGTGTTTCGCCGCACGCCGTCCGTCACAGCGGGCGCGGACCCCAACGCGCTGGCCTGCTATCCGCTCGTACCGTATTCGAATCGCATTGGGGGTGCCTCATTCAGGTTCGCGGGGCGCCAGGTCGACGTGCCGCGCAACCGCCCGGCCGAGCCGCTGCCGATCCATGGCGATGGCTGGCTGCAGGCGTGGGAGCTCGTCGCGCACGATGCCACGAGTGCGACGCTCGCGCTCGATCGCAGCCGCGGCAAGCCATACGGCTACCGTGCGGCGCTGACCTATGCGCTCGACGGCGCCAGCCTTGTCGTCTCGCTGGCCGTCGAAAATGCCGGGCGCGAGCCGTTGCCGTTCGGGCTCGGCCTCCATCCGTTTTTGCCGCGAAACGGCGAGACGCATCTTGCCGCGGCGGCGAGCGGCCTGTGGTTGGCCGGCGACGATTGGCTTCCCGTGCGGCATGTGCCGGTGCCGCCGGCCTGGCAATTCGGTGTCGCCTATCCGCTGCCCGGCGCGCTCGTGAACCACTCGTTCACAGGCTGGAGCGGACATGCCACGGTGGTCTGGCCGGAAAAGCGCCTGTCATTGACGATCGCGGCGGACGCCGACTACTACGTGCTTTACACGCCGCCGGGTGAAGCGTTCTTTTGCTTCGAGCCCGTCGATCATCCGATCAACGCCGTCAATCTGCCCGGCGGCCCCGATTCACACGGCATGACCGTGCTTGCGCCCGGAGAGACGCTCTCGCGCGAGTTCCGGTTCACGGTCGAGCGTGTCGGCAGATAACGCCACGAGCCGTGCCGCGCCGCGATGGTGGTCGCGCGCGGGTCCGGCTTGCGCATGACGGCGGTTAGAATACGCACCTCACATTCGATAACCGGCCCTCGCGGGCGCTCGATCCATGTCTTCCAGCCCGTCTTTCGTCCGCACGCTCGACCGTGCGTGGCAACGCACCGATTCCCTGCTTTGCGTCGGGCTCGACCCCGAACCGTCGCGTTTTCCCGGCGCGCTGGCGAACCGCGGCGATGCCATCTTCGACTTCTGCCGTGCGATCGTTGATGCGACGGCGCCGTTTGCAAGCGCCTTCAAGCCGCAGATCGCCTACTTCGCGGCACATCGTGCCGAGGATCAGCTCGAGGCACTGATTGCCCATATTCATGAGGCGCACCCGGGCCTGCCGGTCGTTCTGGATGCGAAGCGAGGGGATATCGGCAGCACGGCCGAGCAGTACGCACGCGAAGCATTCGAGCGGTATCGCGCGGACGCGGTGACAGTCAACCCGTACATGGGTTTCGATTCGATCGAGCCTTACCTCGCGCACCCGGGCAAGGGCGTCATCGTGCTTTGCCGGACCTCGAACGCGGGCGGCTCGGATCTTCAGTTCCTCGATTGCGGTGGCCGGCCGCTCTATCAGACGGTGGCGACGCTTGCCGCGCAGAAGTGGAATGCGAGCGGCGAGCTCGCACTCGTCGTCGGCGCGACGTTTCCGAAGGAAATCGAAACGGTGCGCGCAATCGTGGGCGATATGCCGCTGCTGATTCCGGGCATCGGCGCGCAAGGTGGCGATGTGGAAGCAACCGTGCGCGCCGGGCGCACGCAGGCGGGCACGGGGATGATGATCAATTCCTCGCGCGCGATCCTTTATGCGGGCAAGGGCGACGATTTTGCGCAGGCGGCCGCGACGGCGGCACGCGAGACGCGGGATACGATCAACCGTTACCGATAGCCGTCAATGGGTGCGGCGCATGACTGGCCGCCGTGCCCATCGAGCACTCCATGTCGAACCCGCGAGGCGGGCTGCTTCGTCTGCCTGACAGGCGGAGATTCTTGAAATGATTGAAATCATTTTCAGCCATTAAAAGATTGGGGAATTCACCCAATTCGAATAGATCGGCTAATCGATCGGAAGTCCTATTCAAAAGGACATTCTAATTTTCCCATTCCTCTCCGTAGTATTCTCCGGCGCTCGGCTGGAGCGATCGGCTTGCTCCGTATCAAAATATTCAAACGGCATGTATCTCAAATGCGTTTTGAACCGAGCTTATTCGACAAGCTGTTTGAGTGTCATTCGCCCCAGGGGAGTGCGTCGACTGTACGCGCCTTGTCGCTCGATGAAATCAAGCATTCGATGGCGGGCGATCTGGAGTCGCTGCTGAACACACGCATGACGTTTTCCGAAGCGCAGATGGAGCCGTTTCCGGAATGCGCCAGTTCGATGCTGACCTACGGGTTGAACGATTTTTCGGCCTGCAGCCTTGCAAGCTCCGACGATCGCGAATTCATCTGCGAGTCCATCCGGCGCGCGATCGCGCGTCACGAGCCGCGACTGAAAGACGTCGAGGTGATGCTTGCGCTTCATGAGCGATCGGTTAGCGCGCTGAATTTCACGATCAGGGCCTTGCTGGTTCTACATCCGGCACAAGAGCTGGTTAATTTCGATGCGCAGTTGCAACCGTCGACACACCGGTACTCTGTGGCCCGCACGAGAGGTAAGGCTTAAGGGGATTCTGGATGGACGATTTGCTACCCTACTATGAGCGGGAACTTGCGTATCTGCGAAGGTACTCGCGGGAATTTGCCGAGCGCTATCCAAAAACTGCCGGCCGCCTTGGCATACGCGGCGAGCTTGCCGAAGATCCTCACGTCGAACGTCTGATCGAGTCGGTGGCGTTTCTGAATGCCCGGATCAGCAAGAAGATCGAAGACGATTACCCCGAATTGACGGACGCTCTGCTCGAGGTCCAATGTCCCCATTATTTGCGACCGTTTCCGGCCTGTTCCATCGCACAGTTCAGCGGTGGGGACGAAATCGACCAGCTCACGAAGCCGCTCATCATTGCGCGAGGTACAGAGGCGAAGTCCCTCCCTGTGCGCGGCGTTCGATGCACGTTCCGCACGGCCTACGATGTAGCCCTCGCTCCGATTCGCGTGCTGGACGTCCGCTATGTGTCGGGCGGCCCCGGCCCGAGCGTGGCTGTCGTGCCGTCCAATACGGCGGGAGTGATTTCAATCGCGTTCGAATCGAGCGCGCCTCAGTTCGACCTTGGCGGCCTGCAGCTTGACCGGGTACGCGTGCATCTGTCGGGCGATCAACCGCTCGTTGCATCGCTGAACGACGCGCTGTTTCTCCACACCGCGGAAGCTTACGTCGAACAGGGGGCCGGCGGGCGTTGGATACGTCTATCGAGCGTTCCGGTTGCCGAAGTCGGCTTCGATGAGGCCGATGCGCTGATCGACTTCCCGGGTCATGCACATCCGGCCTATCGCTTGCTGACCGAGTATTTCGCTTTCCCTGACAAATTCAACTTCATCGACTTCGACCTCGCGGCTATGGCGAGAGCAGCCGGCCCATGCGAGCGCATCACGCTGCACCTCGCCGTCAGGGAAACGGGCGATTCGCGCGCTGCGGGATTGCTGGGCTCGCTCGCAGCGCATCACCTGCGGCTTTTCTGTACGCCGGTCATCAACCTGTTCAGAAAACCTGCAACGCCCGTGCTGCTGACGCAACAGGCCGCGGCTTATCCGGTCGTGGGTGACAGTCATAAAGCCTTTGCGTACGAGGTGTACTCGATCGACTCTGTTCGCCTTGTGCGCAAGAAGGAAGACCGAGGTGAAGAGGTCGCCGAACTCCGGCCTTTCTTTTCTCTGCGTCATGCCGAGGCATCGCAGGCCGGACTTTACTGGTATGCGCGCCGCAGCGACTGGATGGCGGAGCACAGCCCCGGATATGAAACCGAGCTATCGATCGTCGATCTGGGCTTCAACCCGGCCGAGGTACAGATCGACACGCTCAGCCTCGACATCACCGCCACCAACCGGAATCTGCCGGAGCAACTTTCGATCGGGCAGCCGAGCGGCGATCTGTTCATCAGCGGGGCGCCGCTGGGGCAGCGGATCGCGCTGCTGATGCGGCCGACGCAGACCGCGCGCTTCGACCGACGAAACGCGGCTCACTGGCAGATCGTCTCGCACCTGTCGTTGAACCATCTTTCGCTCGCGAGGAACGGCGAGAAGACGCTCAGGGAAATGCTGCGGCTCTACGATCAGCGCCGCACATCCGTATCCGCCCTACATATCGACGGTATCGTCTCGCTCGAGGCAGCTTCGGCCCTCGAGCGGATGGCTCCGACTCCGGAGACAGGCAATTACCCGTTTCCGATCTATGTGCCAGGTATCGGCATCCGTCTCGAGCTGGATGAAGAGCATTTCGTCGGGGCGAGTCTCGCCACCTTCATCAGTGTTCTGGACCGGTTCTTTGGTTTATACGTCCACATCAACAATTTCACGCAACTGACAGCGGTGTCGGCGAAGACAGGGCGGGAAATCATTCGCTGCAAGGCTCGCAGTGGCGAATCGATTCTCGTGTAATCGCGTGCGGACCGCGACAGGAACACGTGCATGAACCTCTACGACCTGATTCAAAGTGTCAGCCGGGGCGTGACGCAGAACCGGCGCCTATTGAAACTTGACACGCCCCTGGGCCAGGACGTGTTGCTTCCGCTGCGCCTGGCGGGGCATTCACGCGTCGGTCGCAATTTCAGCTTCCGGGTGGATACGGTCTCGCTGGCGAGTCAGATCGAACTGAAGCATCTGATTGCGCAGCCTGTCACGCTCTGGATGCAGCAGGCCGATCGGTCTTACCTGCCGCACCATGGTTATGTGCATACGGCGAGCAGATTGGGCGCGGATGGAAGTGCGGTGTACACGCAGCTCGAATTCGCGTCCTGGCTGCACTTTCTCAAGTTCCGCAAGGACGCGCGGATCTGGCAAGACAAGACGGTCGAAGACGTTCTTTGCGATGTATTCGAGGCGCACCCGCAGGCGCGAGGACGATATCGTTTTGCGTTGTACAACGCGCTGCCGAATCGCTCGTTTTGCATGCAGTACGAGGACGACTGGAATTTCGTGCACCGGCTCATGGAATCCGAGGGGCTATGGAGTTACTTCGAGCAGGCGCCGGATGGCCAGTCCCACACGCTGGTCATCACTGACCTGACGCATTTCTGTGAACCGCTCGAGCCATCGACGATTGCCTTCTGGCGATCGGACGTCGACGCCGAGATCGACGCGCTTACGCAATGGGCTGGCACGCGGACCTTGCAGAGCGTGAAATACACGCCCCTCACCGGCGACTACAAGTCCCCAGCGGATCACCGGATCACATACGGTGAGACGATGCCTAACCAGGGAAGCCTGCCGGAGCAGTTGGAAGTCTACGAATATACGGGCGCATACAGCCACCTTGATTTCGATCGGGGCGACCATTTGAATCGGATACGGCTCGAGGAATGGGAATCGCGCGCGAAGCGGTTTTTCGGGAGCGGCGGTGTTCGTCGCGTGAACGCGGGCCGCTGGTTCGAACTAACGGATCACCCGGACCATCAGAAAGACAAGCAGCAGGATCGCAGCTTCCTGATCATCGAGACGCGCTGGTTCATCGAGAACAACCTGCCGCTGGGCAATACGCGGCGATTCCCGGGCAGTTTGGAAGCGGAGCTTGAACAAGCTCGGGCCATCCACCATGGCGAGCCGACAGCAGCGGCCGGCAGCGCAGGGTTCTTTCTGACGTGGATCGAAGCGCAACGTCGGGCCATACCGTTTAGGAGCCCATGCGAGCACCGCAAGCCGCAGATGCGTATGCAGTCGGCGACGGTCGTGGGGCCACCCGGCGAAGAGGTCTATACCGACGCGCTAAATCGCATCAAAGTGAAGTTCCGGTGGGACCGGCATGCTAGCGGCGACGAGACGTCGTCATGCTGGATACGCGTGATGCAGTCCGACACGGGAAGAGGATACGGCGGTACGCACGTGCCTCGCGTCGGCGAAGAAGTGTACATCGATTGGGATGGGGGAGATTGCGACCGACCCATTGTCATCGGACGAGCATACAACGGAGCCGTGCAGCCGGCCTGGCACACGAGCGGCATTGTCTCGGGCTTTCGCTCGAAGGAGTATTCGGGCCGCGGTTATAACCAACTGGTTCTGGATGACTCGACGGGCCAGACTCGCGCTCAACTCATGAGCAGCAGCGCCAACAGCATGCTGCATCTGGGCTACCTGATTCACCACAGCGGCAATGTACGAGGCTCCTACCTCGGTAGTGGTTTCGATCTAAAAACCGATGCGTGCGGTGCGGTGCGTGCGAACCGCGGCTTGTATGTGACGACGTACCCGACATCGGCTAATAGTCCGCCGATGGACGCTCGGCAAACGCGTGCGCAACTGAACGATGCCGGCGCTCTCGTGCAATCGCTGTCCGACGCCAGTACGAAACATAACGCTGAAACGTTGGCAGCCGGCCGCGATGCGCTGAGACAGTTGGTGGATGCGACCGATCACAGCGTGACGGGAGAGGCAAAAGGCGGTTTGACGGCTGGCGGTGGATTGGGTACCGCCGATGCGTTCAAGGCCCCGGTTCTGGTGCTTGGGAGCCCCGCTGACATTGGCGTGTCGAGCCAGCGGAATGCGCACGTTCAGGCGGGTCAGCACATGAATCTTGTGAGCGGGCAGAGCACGCACCTTGCTGCCGGGAAGTCGCTGATTGCGAGCGTCGCAGAGAAGATCAGCCTGTTCGCGCAGAAGGCCGGAATCAAGCTGTTTGCCGCGCAAGGGCCAGTCGCAATCCAGGCGCAAGGCGATCAGATGGCGTTGGCATCGTTGAAAGACCTCACGATCACCAGCTCGGACGGGAAGATCGTTCTCAATGCGGCGAAGGAGGTGTGGATTGGAGCAGGTGGGTCCTATATCCAGATCAGTGCGAACGGGATCGTCAATGGGTCGTCGGGGCCGATTGTCGAGAAAACGCCGCAGTGGAGTAAGTCGGCGACCGATGCGCAACGTCAGCCACTGCCCGCGATGCCTCAGGGCAGCTCGAAAACGACCAGCGTTTATCCTCAATCGCGCTAATCATGATCATCAGCCCTCCTTTTCTCCCACAATCCGGTCTTGTATCGAGTGACGCCGCCGACCCTGACCCGATGATGACGACGGTCGATACCTACGCATCCGGTTATTCCGGCATCTATCCCATCGCGTTCGATCGTCGCTGGCACGGGGGCGTTCATCTGGATAACGCCCCCGCGAATGAACCGGTGCGAGCTATTGCCGATGGCGAGGTGGTCGCATACCGCGTTAGCCAATCTCCCATTTCGGATGGCCATATCGATGAAGCGACAGGAAAGGAAGTACTAAATACCAACACCGGCTTTGTGTTGCTTCGGCATGTTACCGAGACGGGGGCTGGGCGGACGCTGACCTACTATTCGCTTTATATGCATTTGCTGGATCTCACGGCTCAAGCCGCATTCGTAGGCTCACGCCCATCGAATCCCCGGATGGACACATCACCCACGTCGCTCTCGGCATGGTTACTCGAACCCGGAGAAGGGGTAACGTCCGGCAATGGCAAAAGGGTCTATCGCAAGGACATCCTTGGTTACATGGGGCAATCTCAGGGTCTTAGGCATTTGCACTTCGAGATCTTCATGACTCAGGAGGACTTCACGTCGTGGTTTGACCGGGCGGGGCATATCGTCCAAGTTGGGCACAAGCGTCCGGTTCAACCGACCTGCCAAGATTGGTGGGGGCACGCCTACTACATCATTCCCGGCTCGATTGAATTTGTCGATCGCCCGGGGACACAACACGATACGACTTGGTTTCCGAAACTGAGGGCGGGGAAGCTCCCCAATGCGAGCAGCAATTTGTACGTGGAGACGTATTTCCACATCGGTCAACGATATATGCGCGCGTGGATAGATGAAAACGGTGACGGGGCTTGCCGACTGCTGACACCGCGACCAGTAAAGGATCCCTATCACGACTACGAATACAAGCTATATGAGCGTTCGATGGCGCTGTATCCCGGGTGTCCGAGCGACGGCTATGAGCTGCTGAGGTTTGGCCGCATCCTGTCGACTCCCTCAACATTGACATCTGAACGGGACAAGGCCACCTGGGTCGCTGTTCCATTCGATGAAAACGGGTCGCTGGGGTACGTCGATATCAATCGAGCATCCATCGTGAAACTGTCCGATGCGGATTTCCCGTTTTTTGCGGGTTGGCGAAAGATCGATGGTAGCGACGCGCCATTGGACGGTGACGGTCTGTTCAGCTACCAGAAGCTGAGCAAGCTATTTGGTAACGCAGCGACGAACACACGCGGCGCCTTGCAGGCCGATCAGCAATTCAGCCTTGACAGCCGGCTTGTCGACTATATTCGAAACACTGACGGTATGCGGGAAAGCTTGAGAGGCTTTATATGTGAGTCAAAGAGCGAATGGGATCCAGTTAATAACGACGCCCGGTATCGAGGGCTCAATAGCTGCGATGGTTATTTTGGGCGCTGCAAAGAAACGAATCCCGATGGTTACGATAAATTCTTGGGATTGGTAACGAAGCTCCAGTTTCTGGATCACGTTCCGACGTTGTCGGGTGGGAGGAGTTTCTGGTATTTTCATCCGTTAGCGTTTGTTCGGCATTTCAGGAAATGCGAGTGGTTATCCGCAAACGAGATTGCACAATGCATTCCCCGTTCCATGCTTTCGCTCCGAGGAACGCAATTTATACACGAGAGTAATCCTTGGCAACATGCGATACAACAAGGAGGCGCGTGGGAAATCGACCTCAATGTAGCAATGCGCAAGTATCGCATCGGCGCGGCGAAAGAAAGGGCGACTCATTTTCTCTCTCAGTTGATGGAAGAGTCTGGGTCGCTTAAGGCTGTTCGTGAATATCATGGAGAAGCCAGAATCTATAGCCCGTACTATGGACGCGGCCTAATTCAGCTTACAAAATTTCCAAATTACGATAAGTACGGGAAATTCAGGAAATTTAAGTTCGATCCAGCTGCACCTGCAAAATACTCGGATCTTGGGTGGAATCCAGATGTTCTGCTTGCAAATACAAATACTGACTTCAATCGGCATAACTGCGCTGATAGTGCGGGTTTATACTGGACGTGCAAGGCTATGACGGCGACAGGAACCAATACGCTCAAAACAACAGACGACGGTAGGTTGCAAGTCGAGGCGGCAATTCAAGCGTCTAGGTCCACCAATGGCAACGTTGCGAATCAAAACATAAACGGCCTTGAACATCGCCTGCAATCGTTCATATATATTAAGTACATTCTTCTTGATTTAATTGAGGGTGATTCGTCGGAGTCGCTTTCCTTTTTGTGGAGGCGGAGTTCGTCACTAGAGCCTGTTCTCGATGCAAGTGGTCATCCGACGCTGGATCCGCATACTCACGATCCCAAGAAAAGATATTTTCCGACCATTCACAATATTCAAGTATCGCTGAAGAAGCAACGACCATGAAAAAGGTCTTTATTTTTTCCGCACTACTTTTCGTCTCCGAGCTGGCGTGCGCTTGCGGCTCGAACCTTCAGCGCGAAAGTATGGCTAGGAGGTTATATGCGGATGCTGATATGCAGAAATTTGTCTGCGCAAGTGACTCCTGCTCAATCGGTAAATTCAAGGGGGGGCTGCAATTTCACCAGTACAACGAGCAATACCATAAGAAAACTCTGTTCGTATGCATTATCGAGCCTACATTGAGTTCGACCAACTCCTATACCGGAGTGTTTGCGAGCACGGGAGGGGATTTCGAGTTTCAATTTATTTCATATGGAACTGGTGTTAATGTTGGCGTTAATGGCGGCGGAATTCCAATAATTTCCGAGTACAGCTATATAGACCCTGATAATCCTGATAATTCGGTAAACCAATATTTGTGGAACGGCAGAGCATTTATCTTTGCTCGCAATGTTAAATTGCCTAAATAGATCACGAAACAGCTGCCGGATCCAGGGTGACTCCTAGCACGCTAACGCTGCGCATTTTTGATCTTCCGGCCGAACTGAATAACACGGACTTGATTTTATGAGCAAAGCATCTGTCTGCCACGATGACCCGACCACCACAGGTGGCAAAGTCATCGCAACGGCATCGACCATGTTCGACGGCGACCGACGCATCGCGCTCGACCGGGAGATGGCGACGTGCGGCAACTGTCCCGGCGAGTATCCCATTCAGGGAACCGCCACCGACATGGACGAAGACGGCCGGGCTAGCGTTCTCGACGGCGATGCTGTCCGGTGCCCGTGCGGCAACAACTACGTCAAGGCAAACCCCAACGCCGGATGCTCAATCGGCTGACACCAAACGGCGCCTCCATGTCCTTCTCGCTTGAAAATCCGCGCGTTCTCGAGCGTTTGCTCGACGAACCGTACCGCTTTCAATTCGTCCAGGCAGTGCGCCTGCTCGAACGCTGGTTCACGGAACACGGCGGAGCCGAGCCGCGCCACGTTGTGCCTTATCGCATTGCTTTCCGCACGACGCTCACGACGACGTTTCCACCCAGCGAGATGGAGCAAGCGTCATCGTTCGATGAGGCGGGTGAAGAACTAACCGGCAAAGCGGCCCGCGTGAGCGCCATGATGGCCGGCAAGATATCGAAGGTGGACTTGACGCCAGCGTTGTTCGGGCTGCTTGGTGGTCAAGGCGCATTGCCCCTGCGCTACACCGAGCAAATCGTCAGCGGCGACCGGTCGAGTCCCGACCGCCCCTCGCAAGCTTTTTTCGATATCTTTTCGAATCGCTCGACGGCTCTCTTTTACTCGGCTTGGAAGAAGTACCGCCTGCCGCTTCACTATGAGCTCGATCGAAACGAACGTTATCTCCCGATCTTGCAGGCCCTGGCCGGCATAGCCAACCCCAGCTCCCGCGAGGCGTTGCGTGACCAGCCCGGCGCGCTCTCAGACGACGCCGTCGCCGGACACAGTGCGGCGGTCCGCCACCGGGCGGTGTCGGTCGTGTACCTGCGACGCACGTTGTCCGAATACTTTGGCATACCGATCCAGATCGAGCAGTTTATCTGCCATAAGTACCGGGTTCCGCCAGAAAAGCAATCCAGCACCGGAATCGGCAACATGGCTCTGGGTTCGACGGCGATGCTTGGTGAACACATCTGGATGCGTCACGCTCGCATCCGTCTCGTCCTTGGACCGCTATCGGCAAGCCAATACGAGGAATTCCTGCCCAGTTCCGCAAGCATGTTCGTATTGAACCGCCTGCTGCACTTGCTGATCGGCATGACGCTCGAAGTTGAGGTACGGCCGGTACTGAAACGGGACGAAGTCCAGCCGCTCCAGCTCGGTTCGAACGGCCGCGTCGGCTACGATGCCTTCCTGGCGACACGTCCTTCGCAGACCGACCGCTCAGACATGCGTTATACGCTGAACGAATTGTCGATCGCCCGCTCGGAACAGGACGCTGGAACCGGTTGACGTGTGGAGTCCCCCCGCTACCGCTCGTTCTCGTCGATGAGCGCAAGCAAGCCACGCAACGCATGCGCTGCAGCCTGCCCCCGGATCTGCTCGCGATCGCCTTTGAAGGTCACGGTCTCGCACGACGTATGAAGGCGATTGCTCCACGCAAACGAGACCATGCCGACCGGCTTCGTTTCCGTGCCGCCACCGGGGCCGGCCACACCGGTAATCGCAAGCGATACCTGTGCGCGGCTATTTCGCAGCGCGCCTTCCGCCATCGCTCGAGCAACGGGTTCGCTCACCGCGCCATGCTTGTCGATGAGTTCGGCCGGCACGCCGATCATTTCGGTTTTCGCCTGATTCGAGTACGTCACGAACCCGCGCTCGAACCATCCGCTGCTGCCCGAGATATCGGTGATCGCCGCGGCAACCATGCCGCCCGTGCAGGACTCCGCGGTCGTCAACATGAGCCGCGTCTCGCGTAGCTTGTTGCCGACACGGACGGCGAGTTGGTGCACAACGGAATCGGTGGCCATGGTTGTCTTCCCGCTCAACGGTTCAGATCGTCATACGCCAAAGGGCGATGACGAGCAGCGTCAGAAACGCTGCGACCAGATCGTCGATCATGATGCCGAAGCCGCCCGAGAAGTGCTGATCGAAGTAACGAATCGGCGGCGGTTTCACCATGTCGAAGAAACGAAAGATGACGAATGCGCCGAGTTGCCCCATGAACGTCTCGGGCGTCACGAAGAGCAGCACGAGCCAAAAGGCGACGATCTCATCCCAAACGACGGGAGAAGGATCGTCGATGCCGAGCCTTTTAGCGGTGAAGCCGGTGATGCCGACGCCGGCGACGAAGCCGACGGCGATCAGCGCGCCCCACTCAGCGGCAGTCAGCCGGCCCGCCAGCGCCGCGAACGAGAGCCAGGCGAACAAGGTGCCGAACGTGCCGGGCATGAGCGGTGACAAGCCGCTGCCAAAGCCGAGCGAAATCACGTGAAGCGGATGCGACAACATGAACCGCACTGTCGCGCGCCGCGGGCGCGAATCGGAAGGAGGGCGGTGTGCGATGCCGTCGCCAATCATGGGATCACGCTGCATTGAAATGATCGAAACCCTGCAACTTCAGATCGAGCGGCGCATGCGACGCGTCGACCCATACAATTGCCGGTGCCTCCGAAGGAGCGAGTAAGGTCGTTATTGTACCGATGCGCGAGACTGCCACGCCTGCACGCGCGCCCGCCGCGATGACGACGTCGCGATTTTCGGGGGCAGCCGTGAAGCAGAGCTCGTAATCGTCGCCGCCCGCGATCGCGCACCGCAACTGGTCCGCGCCAGCGAGCTTGCGCAGCGCAGGGGAGCGGGGCAGCGCCTCGACGTCGACCTGCGCTTTCACGCCCGAGCGTTCGAGAATATGCAGGAGATCGCCGGCGAGCCCGTCCGATACATCGAGCGCCGCGTGCGCGACTCCTCCCAGCGCGAGCCCCAATTCGATGCGCGGTTCGGGGCGCTCGAGCGCATGGCGCAGCCGGGCCGCTTCGTCCGCATCGTATAGGCTCGCGGCCCATTCGCCACGCATGAGGCCCAACCCCGCACGCGCATCGCCGAGCGTGCCGGAGACCCAGATGTCGTCACCGGGCCGCGCGCCGTCGCGACGCAGCGCACGTTCGCGCGGCACATCGCCGAACACGGTGATGCAAAGGTTCAAGGGCCCGCGCGTCGTGTCGCCGCCGATGAGCTCGCAGCCGAAGCGCTCGGCCAGCGCGAACATGCCGTCGGCGAGGGCCGCGAGCCACGTTTCGTCAGCTGTTTCGAGTGCGAGCGCGAGCGTGAAGGCCCGCGGCTTCGCGCCCATCGCCGCAAGATCCGACAGATTCACGGCGAGCGCCTTGTGGCCCAGCGCGCGCGGATCGACATCGGGCAGGAAATGCCGGCCCTCGATGAGCATGTCGGTCGAGATGGCCAGCAGTTGATCGGCGCGCGGGGCAATCAGCGCGCAATCGTCGCCGATGCCGAGCGCCGCGGTAGCCGCGCTGCGGCGTGCGCGGCTGGCGAAAAATCGTTCGATCAGGGAAAACTCGGAAAGCGGCATGGAATCGGTACGATCGGCAGCGAAGTGGTCGATAAAATGCGGCGTCGTCACTCAAACGCGTCCGCAACGAGCGGCGTCGAGCCGGGTTCGGGCGGTCATTGCGCCCCCCGCCGGTTCGGGGAATGGCCTCGGATTGGCGCTACAATGCGTCGAATTCCGATTCCAAATCAGCACTGTAGCCTGGACTTTTCCCTCATGTCGACCAGCCCCACCAAGACGAAGTTGCGCGAAGCCGCGCTCGATTATCACGAATTCCCGTCCCCCGGCAAAATCGCCATCGCCCCCACCAAGCAGATGATCAACCAGCGCGATCTGGCGCTGGCGTATTCGCCTGGCGTGGCCTTTGCCTGCGAGGAAATCGTCGAAAACCCGCTCAACGCGGCGCGCTTCACAGCGCGCAGCAATCTCGTCGGCGTGGTCACGAACGGCACGGCGGTGCTCGGACTCGGCAACATCGGTCCGCTCGCGTCGAAGCCCGTCATGGAAGGCAAGGCGGTCCTCTTCAAGAAGTTCGCCGGCATCGACGTATTCGACATCGAAATCAACGAGACCGATCCGCACAAGCTCGTCGATGTCGTCGCGGCGCTCGAGCCGACGTTCGGCGGCATCAACCTCGAGGATATCAAGGCACCGGATTGCTTCATCGTCGAGCGCGAGTGTCGCAAGCGCATGAAAATCCCGGTCTTTCACGACGACCAGCATGGCACGGCGATCGTCGTGGCGGCGGCCGTGACCAACGGTCTGAAGGTCGTCGGCAAGGAGATCGGCAAGGTGAAGCTCGTCGCCTCCGGTGCCGGCGCAGCTTCGCTCGCCTGCCTCGATCTGCTCGTCGATCTCGGCATGTCGCTCGAGAACATCTTCGTGACCGATCTGGCCGGCGTGGTCTACAAGGGCCGCACCGAACTCATGGATCCGGACAAGGAGCGCTTTGCGCGTGAAACGAGTGCGCGCACGCTCGCGGAAGTCATCGAAGGTGCCGATATCTTCCTGGGACTGTCGGCCGGCGGTGTGCTCAAGCCCGAGATGGCCAAGACCATGGCCGCAAAGCCGCTGATCCTCGCGCTCGCGAACCCGACGCCCGAAATCCTGCCCGAAGTCGCGCTCGAAGTGCGGCCCGACGCGGTGCTCGCCACCGGCCGCACCGACTATCCGAACCAGGTCAACAACGTCCTCTGCTTTCCGTTCATTTTCCGGGGAGCGCTCGATGCAGGGGCGACGACGGTCACGCGCGAGATGGAGATTGCCGCCGTCAACGCGATTGCCGAGCTGGCCCGCCAGGAGCAAAGCGACATCGTCGCGACGGCCTACGGCATTCAGGATCTTTCGTTCGGCCCCGAGTATCTGATTCCGAAGCCGTTCGACCCGCGCCTCATCGTCAAGATCGCGCCCGCGGTGGCCCAGGCCGCGATGGATTCCGGCGTGGCGACGCGCCCGATCGAGGATATGGAGGCGTACAAGCAGCATCTGCAGCAGTTCGTCTACCACAGCGGTACGACGATGAAGCCGATCTTCCAACAGGCGCGTAGCGTGGCGGACGGGAAAAAGCGTGTCGTGTTCGCCGAAGGGGAAGAGGAGCGCGTACTGCGCGCGGTGCAGATCGCCGTCGACGAAAAGCTGGCCAAGCCGATATTGATCGGCCGGCCGTCCGTCATCGAAAGCCGTATCGAACGCTACGGCCTGCGTTTGACCGCGGGCGTGGACTACACGGTGGTCAATACGGAGCACGACGAACGTTACCGCGAGTTCTGGCAGACCTACGCGCAAGTGATGGCGCGCAAGGGCATCAGCCACCAGATGGCGAAGCTCGAGATGCGCCGCCGCACCACGCTGATCGGCTCGATGCTGCTCGCCAAGGGCGAAGCGGACGGCATGATCTGCGGGACGATCAGCACGACGCACCGGCACCTGCACTTCATCGACCAGGTGATCGGCAAGCGCGCCGGCTGCAGTGTCTATGCGGCAATGAATGCACTCGTGCTGCCGGGTCGGCAGATCTTCCTCGTCGACACGCATGTGAACGTGGACCCGACACCCGAACAGCTCGCCGAAATCACCATCATGGCGGCCGAGGAAGTACGGCGCTTCGGTATCGAGCCGAAGGTGGCGCTCGTCTCGCATTCGAACTTCGGCACGAGCCACGCGCCGTCGGCGCAAAAGATGCGCGACACGCTTGCGCTGCTCAAGGAGCGCGCGCCGGAGCTGCAAGTGGACGGCGAGATGCACGGCGATGTGGCGCTCGATGCGAATCTGCGCAAGGAAGTGCTGCCCGAATCGACGCTCGAAGGCGATGCGAACCTGCTCGTGCTGCCGAACATCGACGCGGCCAACATTTCCTACAACCTGCTCAAGACGGCGGCGGGCAATAACATCGCGATCGGTCCTATCCTGCTCGGTGCGGCCAAGCCCGTCCATGTGTTGACCGCGTCCGCGACGGTGCGCCGCATCGTCAACATGACGGCATTGCTCGTGGCGGACGCAAACGCGGTGCGATAAGCAGGACGAGCAGGCTGCTACAACGAAGCAGGCAAAAAAAACGGCGTGCCCGCAATGGGCACGCCGAGGGCGAAAGAGAGAGAGAAACTGCCCTTAAAGCGTGAAACGACGGCTCCGTACCGCTCGACCCGCGGGGAGGCAAAGACCCGGGGCCGCCGGAACCGTCATTTGTTAGCTTATCGTAAACAGGATAAAAAATCGCCTGTTCAGGATAAAATTTCGCGCGAAAGATCGAAAATGCCGCCGGAACTCATCTGACCCTTTCACGTAAATCCTTCATTTTCCTAACAAAGATTGCTTCCGCGGGCTGTTAGGGATAACCTTGCGTTTTTCGTGGTTTATCCGTCCTGTCGAAAACGGGGTCAGCCGGCCGATGAGCGCACAACCGGGCGCCGCCAGTGGGAAGCACTCGCGCGCGCGTAGCAGTCACGCGGGTTTCGTCGCGGCTATTGCGCTCGCGCTCAGTCTGGGATCGGTCCTGCCGCCCGGCGGCGCGGCACTCGCGCGCGAATCGGTCGCCGCGGCGCCCGCTGCAGTCGATTGGACAGGCCCGACGGTCGCGTCGCCGGAGTTGCCGCGCCAGGCGCGCGACACATTGAAGTCGATTTCAGCGGGTGGGCCTTATCGGTTCTCCAAGGATGGCATTGTCTTCGGCAACTTCGAACGGTTGCTGCCGCGGCGGCCGCGCGGCTATTACCACGAGTACACGGTTCGGACACCGGGGGCAAGGAATCGAGGCGCTCGCCGCATAGTCTGCGGGGGTCCGCCGAGGCAGATCGACAACTGCTTTTATTCGGACGACCACTACACCAGTTTTAAACGCATCATTGAATGATATCGGGATGAACGGCATGAGCGACAACATCTACGCGTACGACGGCACGGTCGCGACGGATCTTTTCGCGGCCCGCGACGGCAACCTTTTTCAGCGCGTCATGCAGATGCGCACGGGCGAAAACGGTCCGTGCAACAACGATCCGCAGCCCGGGCCTTCATCGAGCGAGGAGCCTATGAGCCTGTTCTCGACGGTGCGGCCGAATATCGTCCAATCGATCCGCGCGTTTCGCGTGCAGGATCTCGCCGACGAAGCGAACCGGCTCGGCGAGCATTTCCTCTATGCCTATTGCGGCAACGCGAACTCGAAGCAAGAAGTGCTCGAGACGATTTCCACGTCCTTTTTCTTTCCGAAGCATTTCGGCAAGAACTACGACGCGCTTTACGACTGTCTCACCGATCTCGTTCACAAGGCCGGTCCCCAGCCAGGCTTCGTGATCGTGCTCGAGGCACTGCCCATTGCACAAAAGTTCGACAAGGAAGGTCGCGAGACGCTGCTCGACGTGTTCCGCGAAGCGGCCGAATTCTGGGCCGAGCGCAAGGTCGCGTTCCGCGTGTTCTACTCGTTCGCGTAAGAACTTAAGCGCCGCCTCGAGCGCTTGCCGCTTCGGGCGGCGCTCGCCTTACTCGTGCACCGCGATCACGGCTTCGATCTCGACCGTGATGTTGCCGGGCAGCGACCCCACGCCGATGGCCGAGCGCGCATGCCGTCCGGCTTCCCCGAACACCTCGATGAAAAGATCGGAACACCCGTTGACGACGCGCGAGTGCTCCGCGAATTCCGGGGTGGCGTTCACCATCCCCAAGAGCTTGACGATGCGCTTCACGCGCCCGAGGTCCCCGAGCTCGCTCTCCATGACCGACAGCAGGTTCAGCCCGACGCGCCGGGCGTGATCGTAGGCCTCTTCGGCCGTCACCGTGGCGCCGACCTTGCCTGTCAGCAGCCGGCCGTCGTCGCCGAGCGGTCCCTGCCCCGAGAGGAACACGAGATTGCCTTCGCGCGCACTGTGCTGGAAGTTGCCGATCGCTTTCGGCACCGGTTGCAGCACCAGGCCTAGTTTGCGCAGTTGCGCATAGCAGTCGTGTGGACTTGACATCGACGTTTCTCAGGAAGAAATCGGGATGAGCGGCTGGCCGGCGACGTGTTGCCAGCCGAGTCGTTCTTCGATGCGTCGGGCGGCCGACTGAACGCTCGCGCGATAACGTTCGACGCCTTCGGCGACTTTGCTTTGCGTCATGACGATCGAGATCGTGAGCACACACTCTCCGCTCGTATTGCAAACCGGCGCGGCGAGGCACGCTACCGTTGCGTCCGATTCGCCGATTTGTAGCGCGAACCGGGACTCGAAGGCCTCGCGCGAGCGCCGCGCGAGCGTGCTCGGATCGATCTGCGCGAGACCCGTCGGCGAAGGCTTGCTATGACGCGCGAAAAACGCCTCACGTTCGCCGTCGGGCAGATGGCCCACGAGCAGCCGCCCCGAGGCGGTCCAGTTGATCGGCATGCGCGAGCCCACACGCGATGTCACGCGAAAATGCCCCGGGCCTTCGACCATCTGCAGCACAACCATCATGCCTTCTTCGCGGCCGCACACCTGCACCGTTTCGCCCACGGTCTGCGACAAGCGCTCCATTTCCTCGGCCGCGACCGCGAGGTAGTCGAGCGAGCCCGCATACGTGAGCCCATAGCCGTAAAGGCGCGGGCCGAGCCAGATCGCTCCCCCCGTCGCGCGCGTCAGCAGGTTTTTGTCGACGAGATCGTTGATGACCGCATAGATGGTAGACGGGGGCGCGCCGACCGTCTGCGCGATCTCGTATGCGGTCATCGGTCGGCCCATCTGCTGCAGGCCATCGAGGATCTGCAGCACGCGCTCGATCGCACCGGTGCGCGAACGAGCGGCTTGCACTTGACCTTCTCGACGTGCCGGTTGCCCGGCTGGCAAGCGCTCATTGTCCTCGGCACCGAGTGCTTCCGGGTTCCGACTGCTTGCCATGGCTCACATCCTGTTCAAGAGACAACGCGGGGGAGGGTTTGTGACTGATTGACGGTATCCGACGATACGCCTAGACTGATCCACAGTCAAAGATGCTATTCCGTAATTATGGAATTGGCAAGGAGGCCACAGATGGATTTCCGTCGCCGTCACGGGCTGCGCCCCGTCATCAACGTATCGGGCACGATGACCGGCCTTGGCGCTTCGATCGTGGTTGTCCCCGTCATCGAAGCCATCGCCGAGGTGCTGCCGGAGTTCGTCGAAATCGACGATCTGCAGCGCCGCGCATCCGCCGTCATCGCGGCGGCTTGCGGCAGCGAAGCCGGCTACGTCACGGCCTCCTGTTCGGCTGCCATCACGCTGACGATCGCCGCGACGATGACGGGCGATAACCTCGCCTTGATCGAGCGGCTGCCGGACACCACGGGCTTGCGAAACGAAGTCGTCGTGCAGACGGGGCATCTCGTCAACTACGGGGCGCCGATCGATCAGGCGATCCGGCTCGCCGGCGCGAAACTGGTCTCTGTCGGTGCCGCCACCGAAGCGCACGACTATCAGCTCGACGGCGCCATCGGCGAGCGCACGACCGCCGCGCTTTTCGTCGTTTCGCATCACACGCAGCAATACGGGATGATCCCCTTCGAGGAATTCGTCGCGGTGGCTCGCGCGAAGGGCGTACCCGTCATCGTCGATGCGGCCTCCGAATACGATCTGACGAGTTTTCTCGCGCGCGGCGCCGATGTCGTGCTTTATTCGGCGCACAAGTTCCTGGGCGGCGCGACAGCAGGCATCGTGGCCGGCAAAAAGGCACTCGTGCGCGCGGCCTACTTTCAAAACGGCGGCATCGGTCGAGGCTTCAAGGTGGGCAAGGAGGGGATCGTCGGCGCCATGGCGGCATTGCAAGCTTGGGCGCGGCGCGACCACGATGCCGTGCGGGCGCGAGAACGTGCCTACCTCACGCTATGGCGCGATGCGCTCGCCGGCTTTGCCGGTATCCGCGCCGAAATCGACCCGGACCCGACCGGCAATCCACTCGACCGGCTCAAGATTCACGTCGATCCGAGAACCGCGCGGATCACGGCCTGGGACCTCGTCGACGCGCTCGCGAAACCGCAGGGCGACGAGCCGCCCGTCATCGCACGCGATCACGAAGCCGAGCAGCACTTCTTCTTTCTCGATCCCTGCAATCTGCATCCTGGCGAAGAGGAGATCGTCAAGGCACGTCTCGTTGCCGAGCTCGAGCGTGCCCGCGACGCGAGCGTACCGCGTATCACGCCATTCACGCAGCGCGATGCGCGTCGCACGGCGAGTAGGCTCAACTGGCCAGATTAGGCGGTCCGAGCGGGCCGCGGCGCAACCTCGCGGCCGCCGCGTGCGCCGCTTAGAGCGGCCGGCCTCGATCGCCCCGCGCGGCCCGTATAATCGGTCGCTTCGACTTTAACGGAGCGGCGCGGCGGTGTTCAGGCAGATTTTCCGGTTCGCCATAGCGGGCGTCCTCGGCTTCATCGTTGACGCGGGCGTCCTATGGATCGCGCTTCGCCTCGGTCTCGGGTATTTCGCGGGGCGCACGGTCTCGTTTTTGGCGGCTGTCTGGACGACATGGCAGGTCAACCGGCGTTTCACGTTTTCGGAGCGAAGCGGCGGCTCGGTATGGCATGAGTGGTGGCGGTACCTTTCGGCGATGTCCGTGGGCGGCTGCGTCAACTATGCCGCGTACAGCGTGGTGGTGCTCACGCAGCCGCGAACCGCGTTTCTTCCGTTTATCGGGGTCGCCGCCGGTTCCATTGCCGGCTTGTTCGTCAACTTCGTGTCGGCCCGCTGGTGGGTGTTTCGACATCGACGGGAACAGCAGCAACCGCACCCCTGACTTCGCGGTCTACCAACCGCCCCACCGCGCGGCGAGCGCGGCCAGGACTGCAATGCCGGCCGTTTCCGTGCGCAGCACGCGCGGCCCCAGCGCAATCGGCGTGAATCCACGTGTCGCCGCGGCGACTTCCTCCTCCGGCGCGAGGCCTCCCTCCGGGCCGATCAGCACGGTCACGGCCGCGCAGGGTGCCCTCGTGGGCAACGTGTCGAAAGGCTGTGCCCCGCGCGGCGAGAGCATCAACCGCAGCTCACCGTCGCCGGGTGCGGCCGGCAGCGCCTCGAGCCAAGCCAACAGTTCGCGCGGCGGCTCGACTTGCGGCACGCGATTGCGGCCGCATTGCTCGCACGCGGCCGCAATGAGCGCCTGCCAATGCGCCTGGCGACGGGCGGCGCGCTCGCCCGCGAGGCGCACGACGGCGCGCGCCGTTCCGATCGGCACGATATGCGATGCGCCGAGCTCGATTGCCTTTTCGATGAGCCAGTCCATTTTGTCGCCGCCGGCGATGCCTTGCGCAAGCGTGATCCGGTAGGGCGGTTCCGCTTCGACGGCGACAAATGCGCCGAGCTCCACGGTGGCCGAGCGCTTGCCCAGCTCGGCGAGCCGCGCATCGTACTGGCCGCCTTGGCCGTTGAATAACGTGAGCGCATCGCCGGGCTGCAAGCGCAGCACCTGGATATGACGGGCGACCTCCTCGGGCAGCGCAAGTAGCGCGCCGGTCTGCAACGGCATGTCGACAAAGAAACGGGGCATGGCGGGTGGCATCGTTCAAGAAAGACTGCGCAGCGGATGCCCGGGCGCCGCGGTGCGTCGCCTGAGGCGGCCTCAACCCGGCAACTCGGGACGCGCTTTGCGCGAAGCAGCGAGTTTAGCCTCAAGCGCGGCAGGCAATGCGAAGAGCGGGCGATGCAAGGCCGCGCCATAGTATTGGAGACCCTCGATGCGGCGCGCGGCGAGCCGGGCCTCGATCTCGTGCTTGAACAGCGCTGCGGCGTCGAGCGTGTCGCTGGCCACAGCCATCAGCCACTGCGAGCCGTAGAGCGGCACGAATGCCGACATGGTGTCGACGATGGCGAAGTGTTCGCGCAAACCCGCGATGAGCGCGGCGACGCGCCCGGCGTGAAAGTGAGGCGAGCCGAGATGCATCGAAAGCGCCGAGCGGGGCGCCAGCGCCTTTTTCAGGCGCGCGTAGAACTCGCTGGTGTAAAGCGCGGCGGCCGGCGAATCGGGTGGCGTCAAGTCGAATACGACCACATCGAATTGCTCTCTCGTGCGCGCGACGAACTGCGCCGCATCACCGATCACGAGTTCGACACGGGAATCGTCGAGGGCGCCGCGATGCACATCGCTGAGGTGGCGCCGCGCCATTTCGACGACGGCTGCGTCGAGCTCGGCCACGACGATGCGTTCGATGCTCGGGTGCATCAGCAACTGCCGCGCGGCTCCGCCGTCGCCGCCTCCGAGCACGAGCGCTTTTCTGGGTTCCGGATGCGCGAGCGCCGCCGGGTGCACCATGCACTCGTGATAGACGAACTCGTCGCCGGCGGAGGTCATCGGCCGGCCGTCCAGCGTGAACAGCACGCCCAGTTGCGGCGTGTCCCAGACCTCGATGCGCTGGTGCGGCGAAGTGACGCTTGCGAGCCGCCGCGCATGTGGGAAACCATAGACGGCATGCGCGGTCGGTCGAAACATGAGCGGGACAGGGGTGCGGGCGGTCACGGGAAGGCGCGGCGGGCGGCGCGTGCAATGAGTCGTCGACCGCTCGATTATAGGTGCCCGAACGCCGACGCGGTACCTGTGCGCGGCCAGCGGGCGGGACGCCGATCGCCCGCGAGGCAGGCCGGCAAAAGGGGGCATCTGTTAGAATGGCATGCTTTGCAGCCCCGTCCGTTTGCTCTTTCGATCTGTCCCCGCCGTGCTCGATTCATTCGTGCCCGGGCGGCGCCTTGGGCAGCGAGCAACGGCCTTCAGCACGGCCCCGCTTTCTCGACTCGTTCTCCGGACTCGACATGACGACCTCGTCTCCCGCCCCCACCGCCCTGATGGCGAACGCAATCCGCGCGCTCGCGATGGACGCCGTGCAACAAGCGAACTCGGGCCATCCCGGCATGCCGATGGGCATGGCGGACATTGCCGTGGCGCTCTGGTCGCGCCACCTGAAGCACAATCCGGTCAATCCGCACTGGGCCAATCGCGACCGCTTCGTGCTCTCCAACGGGCACGGCTCGATGCTGCTTTACGCGCTCTTGCATTTGACCGGCTACGACCTGCCGCTCGCCGAACTGAAGAATTTCCGCCAGCTTCATTCGAAGACGCCCGGTCACCCCGAATACGGCATCACGCCCGGTGTCGAAACGACGACCGGGCCGCTCGGCCAGGGGCTTGCGAACGCCGTCGGCATGGCGCTTGCGGAGGCGCTGTTGGCTGCCGAGTTCAACAAGGCCGATGCCAAGATCGTCGACCACCACACCTACGTTTTCCTCGGCGACGGCTGTCTGATGGAGGGCATCTCGCACGAAGCCTGTTCGCTCGCGGGCACGCTCAAGCTCAACAAGCTGATTGCGCTGTACGACGACAACGGCATCTCGATCGACGGCCACGTCGAACACTGGTTCCACGACGACACGCCGAAGCGCTTCGAAGCGTACGGCTGGAACGTGATTCCCCACGTCGACGGTCATGACGTCGATGCAGTGGACGCGGCCATCGCGGCGGCAAAGCGCGCGGACAAGCCCACGCTGATCTGCTGCAAGACCGTGATCGGCAAGGGTTCGCCGAACAAGGCCGGCGGCCACGACGTCCACGGTGCGGCGCTCGGCGCGCAGGAAGTCGCCGCCACGCGCGCGGCGCTCGGCTGGACATGGGAGCCGTTCGTCATTCCGCAAGAGGTCTATGCGGCGTGGGATGCGAAGGAGCTGGGCGCGCGCAACGAATCGGACTGGAACGGCGCGCTCGCGCAGTATCGGGCCAAGTACCCGGCCGAGGCGGCCGAATTCGAGCGCCGCGCGGCAGGCAAGCTGCCCGCCGACTGGGCCGCGAAGGCGCAGGCGATCATCGCGGGCGCGAACGAGCGGGCCGAGACGGTCGCCACGCGCAAGGCGTCGCAGCTTGCGCTGGACGGACTCGCGGCGGCGTTGCCGGAACTGCTCGGCGGCTCGGCCGACCTGACCGGCTCGAACCTCACGAACTGGAAGGCCAGCAAGCCCGTGCGCGCGGCCGGCGAGGGCGAAAGCGGCATCGTGTGGGGCAACCATATCAATTACGGTGTGCGCGAATTCGGCATGAGCGCCATCATCAACGGCATCGCGCTGCACGGCGGCTACAAGGCGTTCGGCGGCACGTTCCTGACGTTCTCGGACTACAGCCGCAATGCGCTGCGCGTCGCCGCACTGATGAAGGCGCCGTCGATCTTCGTCTTCACGCACGATTCGATCGGCCTCGGCGAAGACGGTCCGACGCATCAGTCGATCGAACACCTGGCGAGCTTGCGCCTGATTCCGAATCTGGACGTCTGGCGCCCGGCCGACACGGTCGAGACGGCCGTGGCCTGGACGCGGGCCATCGAGCGTCAGAGTCCGTCGTGCCTGGTGTTCAGCCGGCAGAATCTGCCGTTCTCGGAGCGTACCGAGGCCCAGATCGCGAACATCGCATCGGGCGGCTACGTGCTGCGCGACTGGGACGATGAAATCGTCGCGCGCAAGATCATTCTCATCGCGACGGGTTCCGAAGTGGAACTCGCCCTGAAGGCAGTGGAGCCGCTTGCGCGCGAAGGCATCGCCGCGCGCGTGGTCTCCATGCCCGCGCCGACGGTGTACGACCGTCAGGACGCCGAATATCGCGAGCGCGTGCTGCCGAAGGGCGTGCGCCGCGTGGCAATCGAGGCAGGCGTGACCGACTACTGGCGAAAGTACGTCGGGCTCGAGGGAAGCGTGGTCGGTATCGACACGTATGGTGAATCGGCCCCCGCCGGCGTGCTGTTCAAGCACTTCGGCTTCACGGTGGAGCACGTCGTCGCGGCTGCGAAGACGGCGCTCGACCAATAAGAGGACGAGAGGGGTCCGACCGCGGGGTCTCGCCCAGCCGCGCCGCCGGACTGTTGGAAAACACAGGACTTTTTTCAGCCCAAGTTCAGGAGAAACAGCATGACGATTCGCGTTGCAATCAACGGCTATGGCCGGATCGGCCGCAATACGCTGCGCGCGTTCTACGAGAATGGCAAGAAGCACGATCTCGAAATCGTCGCCATCAACGACCTCGGTGATGCAAAGACGAACGCGCATCTCACGAAGTACGACACGGCGCATGGGCGGTTCAATTCAGAAGTGGCAGTGGACGGCGATTACCTCATCGTCGACGGCGACAAGATTCGCGTACTGGCGAACCGCAACCCGGCCGAGTTGCCTTGGGGCGAACTCGGTGTCGACGTGGTGATGGAGTGCACGGGCTTTTTCACGTCGAAGGCGAAGGCCAGTGCGCATCTGCAAGGCGGCGCCAAGAAGGTGCTGATTTCGGCGCCGGGCGGCAAGGACGTGGACGCGACGATCGTCTATGGCGTGAACCACAACACGTTGAAGGCCGAACACACGGTCGTGTCGAACGCATCGTGCACGACGAACTGTCTCGCGCCGCTCGTCAAGCCGCTCAACGACAAGATCGGCCTCGAAACGGGTCTGATGACGACGATCCACGCCTATACGAACGACCAGGTGCTGACCGACGTCTATCACGAAGACCTGCGCCGCGCGCGCTCGGCCACGCACAGCCAGATTCCGACGAAGACCGGTGCCGCGGCGGCCATCGGCCTCGTGTTGCCTGAGCTGGCCGGCAAGCTCGACGGCTATGCCATTCGCGTGCCGACGATCAACGTTTCGATCGTCGACCTGTCGTTCATCGCCAAGCGCGACACGACGGTCGAAGAGATCAACGCGATCATGAAGGATGCGGCCGCGGGTGAGCTGAAGGGTATTCTCGGCTACAACGATGCGCCGCTGGTCTCGGTCGACTTCAACCACAACCCGGCTTCGTCGACGTTCGACTCGACGCTGACGAAGGTGGCGGGGCGCCTCGTGAAGGTGTCGAGCTGGTACGACAACGAGTGGGGCTTCTCGAACCGCATGTTGGATACGGCTATCGCGCTCGCCACGGCGAAGTGACGACGGTATCGGGTGCACGCCGCGAGGCGATGCGCCCGTTCGCCGATCGCCCAGAAGCAAAGAGCCGCCTCATCGACGGGCGGCTCTTTGCGTTTGTGGCGTGCGAGCACCGATGCTCGATGCTGGCCTCAGTGTTTGCGATGAGGGCAGTTTTCCTTCGTACAAGTGCCGTAGAGCGCGAGCGCATGCTCTTGCAGCTTGAAGCCCCGCTCTTCGGCAATCGCTTGCTGGCGCTTTTCGATTTCGGGATCGAAGAACTCTTCGACGCGGCCGCAGTCGACACAGACCAGATGGTCGTGGTGCGTGCCCTCGTTCAGTTCGAACACCGCCTTGCCCGATTCGAAGTTGCTGCGCGAGAGCAGGCCGGCCTGTTCGAACTGCGTCAGTACGCGATATACGGTGGCAAGCCCGATGTCGAGTTGTTCGTTGAGCAAATTGCGGTAGACGTCTTCGGCCGTCAAATGGCGGACCGGACTGCGCTGGAAGATCTCGAGAATCTTCAGGCGTGGAAGGGTCGCCTTGAGCCCGATATTTTTGAGATCGGTCGGATTGGTCATGGCAAGGCATCCCTAGAGTACAATGCAGGGCTCCAATAGTAATGGGTTTTTGCGGTTCCGGTCATCTTCGGTGAAACTCGCGCGGTCTCGGCGCATGCAAAAAGAGGCCCGCTCGGTGGGTGAAATGAGTCCAAATTTTCTTTTGAAGTGTCGGGGGAGCGGCGCGCGCGGCGCGTTCGTTATCGCCGCGGCAGTTGCGCTCCTCGCTGGATGTTCGACCTACGACAGCCTCACGCAGCGCATCGCCCAAAGCATCACGCCGTATCGGATCACCGTCGTGCAAGGCAACTTCGTCTCGAAGGAGGCGGCTGCCAAGATGCACGTCGGCATGACGCGTGCCGAAGTGAAGGCCGCGCTTGGAACGCCGTTGTTGACCGACATGTTCCATGCGGATCGCTGGGACTATCTGTTCTACTTCAAGCGCGGTTCGACGGCCGTCGTGCAGCAGCGCGATTTCGTCGTCAATTTCAAGGACGATGCGGTCACGAGCTGGCAAGGTGGGGACGATCTGCCATCGGAACTCGAGTTGCTTGCCGATATCGACGGCGACAGGCGCGGCAAGAAAGCCAAGGCGGCCCAGGCCGCCGCCGCGAGTTCCGCCGCAGCGGCCTCCGAGTCGGCGGCTTCGGCTGCGGCGGCTGCTTCGGCGCCGGCTGCGGCTCAGTCAGCTTCGGAAACCGCACCCGATGCCAACGCGCAGGCGGCGCAGGCGGCCAATCGCGCCGTCAATCAGACGAGTTCGGCTCCCGCGGTGCGCTCGGGCGTACCCGGCACCGGCGCTCCGTCCGGCGCCTCGCCGCAATTCCAATTCCACCGCGAGCCGCCGCCGGCCAAGCAAAACGAGAGCGAGCCGGTTGGCCCCACCAACTCGCAGTGAGTCCTATCGTCATAAGAGTGAGAGCTGAGTGCCGATGAAAATCGCCATTGCAGGCGCATCGGGCCGGATGGGCCGGATGCTGATCGAAGCGGTGTTCAACGATCCGGATGCGGTGCTCGCCGGGGCGCTCGGCCGTCCGGGCGCGGCGGCGCTTGGTGAGGACGCCGGTGCTTTTCTCGGCAAGAAGACGGGCGTCACGCTGTCCGATGATGTCGATGGCGTGCTGGCCGGTGCCGATTGTTTGATCGATTTCACGCGCCCCGAAGTCACGATGGCGCATCTGAACGCGGCGCTGCGGCACGGCACCAACCTCGTGATCGGTACGACCGGCTTCGACGAAGCGCAAAAAGAGGCGCTCGCGCGCGCGGGCGAAAAGATCGGCATCGTGTTCGCGGCCAACATGAGCGTCGGCGTCAATGTGACGCTGAAGCTGCTCGAATTCGCGGCGCGCCATTTCGCCGAGGGCTATGACATCGAAATCATCGAGGCGCACCATCGGCACAAGGTCGACGCACCGTCGGGCACCGCGCTGATGATGGGCGAGGCGGTGGCGGGCGCACTCGGCCGCAAGCTCGAGGATTGCGCCGTCTATGGCCGTCACGGCATAACGGGCGAGCGCGATCCGTCGACGATCGGGTTTTCTGCGATTCGCGGCGGCGACATCGTGGGCGACCATACGGTATTGTTCGCCGGTACCGGCGAGCGTATCGAGATCACGCACAAATCGGCAAGCCGCGTCTCGTACGCACAAGGCGCGCTGCGCGCCGCACGGTTTCTCGCCGAGCGCGGCACCGGCTTTTACGACATGCGCGACGTACTCGGCTTGCGGTAATCGGCTGCGTACGCGGAGGCGGCCGGCCCGGCAACCCCGCACTCCCGGAGCGAGGCGCGGTCGATGGCAAACGCGACAGGAAACACGATGGCAACTACCGGCGTAATGCACTATCTGCAAACGGGCGATGCCGTGACACACGGCGTTGCCTATCTGCTGCTCGCGATGTCGGTCGCAAGCTGGTGCTTCCTGCTCGTCAAGGCCTGGATGCTCGTGCGCGCCAAGCGCCAGGGGCCGCGGTCGGTGGCGCTCTTCTGGCAATCCGCGACACTCTCCGATGCGGTGCTCGCCCTGCGGGCCGTCGACAAAGAGCGCGTGTTCACGCCGCTCGCCGTAGCGGCACTCGAAGTCTCGCAGGCGCATGGCGCGATGGGCACGACGGTATTGCTCGCGCGGGTCGACTTCGGCGAGCGCGTGACGCGCGCGCTGCGTCAGGCGCTGCTCGTATCGCAGCGCCGGCTGGAATTCGGCCATGTGCTGCTGGCGTCCATCGGCAGCACTGCGCCCTTCGTCGGTCTGCTCGGCACCGTGTGGGGGATCTATCACGCGCTCGGCAGCATCGCGGCCAGTGGGCAGGCGATGATCGAAAACGTCGCGGGGCCTGTCGGCGAGGCGCTCATCATGACGGCATTCGGGCTAGTGGTCGCCATCCCGGCCGTGCTCGGCTATAACATCCTGGGCCGTTTGCAGCGGCAGGTGTCGGAGGATCTCGACGGTTTCGCCCGCGATTTGCAAGCCTATGTCTGCGCGCCTGAAAAGGAAGCGCGCCGGCTGCGCGACGCGCAGCTGCAGTCCTAGCTCGAGCAGGCGCTAGCCCGGGAGAAGCGCATGGCATTCGGCGGATTCGATTCGAAGCAGGACAGCGCGCCGATGGCGGATATCAACATGACGCCGCTCATCGATGTGATGCTCGTTCTGCTCGTCATTTTCATCATTACGGCGCCGTTGTTCACGCACGCGATCCGGCTCGATTTGCCGAAGGTCTCCTCGGCGCCGGCACGGCAGACCCCGCAGACGATCACGCTCTCGATCGACGACGCTGGGCACTTTTACTGGGATGGCAAGCTTCTCCCGCTCGCAGCCTTGCGCACCCGGCTGATGGCGGCCGGCAAGTCGCCGCAGCCGCCCGATATCCATCTGCGCGCCGCACGCGCCACGCGCTACGACGTCATTGCCGAGGTCATGGCGGCGGCACAGGCGGCCGGGCTCGAGCGCATCGGCTTCGTGACCGAGCCGCCCGCTGCTGCAAATCCCTGAAGCGATACCGGCGGCCGTAGCATCGAACGGTATAATCGACCCTTTCTCCGCGCGCACGGTAATGGCATCCGCCACCCGAGCGCGCGTTTCGCCTGCGCGGGCGCGACAGCACCGGCCAGCGCGACGACCGCCAAGCCCTGACCACGCCATGCAAGAAAAGTATTTACCCGCCGATATCGAAGCCGCCGCCCAGGCAGACTGGCGCGCATCCAATACGTATCTCAGCGCGGAAGATCCGGCCAAGCCGAAGTTCTATTGCGTTTCGATGTTGCCGTATCCGTCGGGCAAGCTGCACATGGGGCATGTGCGCAACTACACGATCAACGACGTGATGTACCGCTATCTGCGGATGAACGGTTACAACGTGCTGATGCCGATGGGGTGGGACGCGTTCGGCATGCCTGCCGAAAACGCGGCCATGGCCAACGGTGTGCCGCCGGCCAAGTGGACCTACGACAACATCGACTACATGAAAAGGCAGATGCAGTCGATGGGGCTGGCGATCGATTGGTCGCGCGAAGTCGCCACGTGCAAACCCGAGTACTACAAGTGGAACCAGTGGCTGTTCCTGAAGATGCTCGAAAAGGGCATCGTCTACAAGAAGACGGGCACGGTGAACTGGGATCCCATCGATCAGACGGTGCTCGCCAACGAGCAGGTGATCGACGGCCGTGGCTGGCGTTCGGGTGCGCTCGTGGAAAAGCGCGAGATTCCGATGTACTACATGCGCATCACGCAATACGCCGACGAACTGCTCGGCGATCTCGACGGCCTGGGCTGGCCCGAGCGCGTGAAGATCATGCAGCAGAACTGGATTGGCAAGAGCTTCGGCGTGAACTTCGCTTTCCCGTACGAACTCGACGGCGAGAAGAAGCAATTGCGCGTATTCACGACGCGGGCCGATACGATCATGGGTGTGACGTTCGCCGCCATCGCGGCCGAGCATCCGCTTGCCACGCGGCTGGCCCAGGACAAGCCCGAGTTGCAGACCTTCATCGACGAATGCAGACACGGCGGCATCGCCGAGGCCGATGTCGCGACGATGGAAAAGAAGGGCGTGCCCACGGGCTTTTTCGTCACTCATCCGCTCACCCATGAGCGCGTCGAAGTCTGGATCGGCAACTATGTGCTGATGGGCTACGGCGAAGGTGCGGTGATGGGCGTGCCGGCGCACGACGAGCGCGATTTCGCGTTCGCGAAGAAGTACGCCTTGCCGATCAAGCAGGTCATCGCCAAGCCCGGTTGCGACTATTCGACCGAGGCATGGCAGGATTGGTACGGCGACAAGGATGGCGTGAGCTGCATCGACAGCGGCAAGTACGACGGCCTTTCGCATGAAGCGGCTGTCGATGCGATCGCGGCGGATTTGAAGGCGCTCGGCCTCGGCGACAAGCAGGTGACCTGGCGCCTGCGCGATTGGGGTATTTCGCGCCAGCGCTACTGGGGCACACCGATTCCGATCATTCATTGCCCGGCTTGCGGCGATGTGCCGGTGCCGGAAAGCGATCTGCCCGTCGTGCTGCCCGAGGACCTCGTGCCGGATGGCACGGGCAATCCGCTCGCCAAGTCGGCGGCGTTCCTGGCGTGCCAGTGTCCGAAGTGCGGCGCCGATGCGCGGCGCGAGACGGACACGATGGATACGTTCGTCGATTCCGCCTGGTACTTCTCGCGCTACCCGTGCCCCGATGCGCCCACGATGGTCGACGCGCGCACCGATTACTGGATGCCGATGGACCAGTACATCGGCGGGATCGAGCATGCGATCCTGCATCTGCTTTACTCGCGATTCTGGACGAAGGTCATGCGCGACATGGGCCTGGTCAAGTTCGGCGAGCCCGCGAAGAATCTGCTCACCCAGGGCATGGTGCTCAACGAGACCTTCTACCGCGAGGATGCCGCAGGCAAGAAGACCTGGTACAACCCGGCCGACGTCACCGTGTCGCACGACGACAAGGGCCGTCCGATCGGTGCGACGCTCAACACCGACGGCCAGCCGGTCAGTCTCGGCGGCGTCGAGAAGATGTCGAAATCGAAGAACAACGGCGTCGATCCGCAATTGCTCATCGATCAGCATGGCGCCGATACCGCGCGGCTGTTCACGATGTTCGCGGCGCCGCCCGAGCAGCAGCTCGAGTGGTCGGGCTCCGGCGTCGAAGGCGCGAGCCGCTTTTTGCGTCGAGCCTGGTCGTTCGGCCACGCGAACCGCGAAAGCCTTGCCACGCGCGAGACGTTCGATGCGGCGACGCTCGGCGAGCCCGAGAAAGCGCTGCGGCGCGAGATCCATGGCGTACTGAAGCAGGCCGATTTCGACTACCAGCGGCTGCAGTACAACACCGTCGTTTCCGCCGCGATGAAGATGCTCAACGCGCTCGAAGCGGCCAAGGGCGCGCGTGCCCCGGTGCTGCGCGAATGCTACGGTGTGATGCTGCGCGCGCTCTATCCGGTCGTGCCGCACATCACGCACGTGCTTTGGGGCGAACTCGGCTATACCGCGGAATTCGGCCCGCTGCTCGATGCGCCGTGGCCGAAGGTCGACGAGCAAGCGCTCGAGCAGGCGAACATCGAACTGGTGTTGCAGATCAACGGCAAGGTCCGCGGTGCGCTGACGATCGCCAAAGACGCGCCGCGCGAAGCCATCGAGGCTGCCGCGCTCGCTCACGAGATGTTTGCACGCTTCAGCGAAGGCAAGCCGGCGAAGAAGGTCGTCGTGGTGCCGGGTCGGCTCGTGAATGTCGTCGTTTGACGATCTGACGGTTCAACTCGTGCTTCGGGCGCACCGGAACGCCGTCGGTGCCCCTGCGAACAGACCCTTTTTGGAGCCAATGTGATTCGCCGATCATTTCTCGCCTTTCTGGCGGCAACGACGATGCTGAGCGCGTGCGGCTTTCAGCTGCGCGGGCAGCAGAACTACGCGTTCAAACGGCTCGCCGTCTCGGGCGGGACGCCTGTCGTCGCCGCGCGCCTCACGCGCATGGTGCAAGGTGGCAGCGACACCGTCATCGTCCACTCGCCGGCGAATGCGGATGCCATCCTGACGATCTCGGAAAGCCGCGGGCAATCGACGTTGACGCTCAATACGCAGGGCGTGGCCGAGGAGTATCTGCTGACCTACTCGATGACCTACTCGCTCGTCGGCGCGGATGGTGCGCTATTGATCCCACCGAGCATCATCGCGCTGAACCGCGCGATGACGTACAGCCCTAGGTACACGACGGCGAAACAGCAGGAGTCGGAGTTGCTTTTCGCGGATATGCAAAACGATGCCGTCGATCAGCTCACGCGCCGTCTCGGTGCCGTGCGCTCGCTGCATCCGGCGCCGAGCGAGCAGGCGCCGGCCGTCGCGCCGCGCGCGCCGCTGCCGCCGCCGCCGCTTTGATGGCTGCGCTGCCAAGTCCGGAGCACACCGCATGCAGCTACGACTCGACGCGCTTGAACCGCATCTGACCAAGGGGCTCGCGCCGCTCTACGTCGTCTTTGGCGACGAGCACCTGCTCGTGCAGGAGGCGAGCGATCGCATCCGTGCCGCGGCGCGCGCGGCGGGTTTCACCGAGCGGTCCGTGTTCACCGTCGAGCGCAGCTTCGATTGGAGCTCGCTTATTGGGGCGAGCCAGTCGATGTCGCTCTTCGGCGATCGCCAACTCGTCGAGTTGCGCATTCCCTCGGGCAAGCCCGGCAAGGAGGGTGCCGACGCGTTGAAGACGCTCGCCGCGGCCGGCAATCCCGACGTTCTGATGCTCGTCACGTTGCCGCGTCTCGATGCCGCGACGCAAAAGTCCGCGTGGTTTTCGGCCCTGGAGCAGGCCGGCGTCGCGCTGCGTATCGACCCGGTCGATCGCGCGCAATTGCCGAACTGGGTGGCCCAGCGTCTCGCGCAGCAAGGCCAGCGCGTGCCGCCCGGAGAGCAAGGGCGGCGTGCACTGCAGTTCATCGCCGAGCGCGTGGAGGGCAATCTGCTTGCCGCGCATCAAGAGATTCAGAAGCTCGGGTTGCTTTATCCGGCCGGCACGCTGACATTCGAACAGGTGCACGACGCGGTGCTCAACGTCGCGCGTTACGACGTCTTCAAGCTCAACGAGGCGATGCTCGCGGGCGATGTCGGCAGGCTCGCGCGAATGCTGGACGGCCTGAAGGGCGAAGGCGAAGCGGCCGTCCTCGTGCTTTGGGCGCTCACCGAAGAGGTGCGCACGCTGCTGCGTATCAAGCGCGGCGCGACGGCGGGCAAGCCGCTCGCGACGCTGTTGCGCGAAAACCGCGTCTGGGGGCCGCGCGAGCGTCTGGTCGGCCCCGCGCTCGGAAGGTTGACCGAAAGCGTCCTGGAGCAAGGGCTGGTGCTGGCCGCGCAACTCGACAGGCAGGTGAAGGGCCTGACGGGCGCCATGCCGGGCGGGCGCTGGCGCGACGCGTTGCCGCCCGATCCGTGGGACGGCCTTTTCGAGCTTGCCGCGCTCGTTGCCGCGCCGGGCAAGCGCACCGCACCCGCGCCGGGCAAGGCTGCGTGAGCGGCCGGCGACGGTGCTGGTCCCGCGCTCGCGGCGCCTGCGGCCGGTTGCGCTTACAATCGGTGCATCGCGGCTTGTCATGCCGCTATCGCCATCCCTATCCCTAATCAGCCTGAAGCATCCGCATGGCGCGCACTGCGCGCACGATCGACGAGAAGCAAGATGAATATCGACGAATACATGACCGGCGTCGGCCGGCGCGCCCGCCAAGCATCGCGGGCGATGGCGCGTGCCTCGAGCGCGGCGAAAAACGATGCACTCGAGGCGATTGCCTGTGCCATCGAGCGCGAGGTGCCGGCACTGAAAGCCGCCAATGCGGGCGACGTCGCGCGCGCGCGGGACAAGGGCCTCGATGCGGCGTTCGTCGATCGGCTGACGCTTTCCGACAAGGCGATCGCGACGATGATCGAAGGGCTGCGCCAGGTGGCCGCGCTGCCCGATCCCATCGGCGAAATCGATGGTCTCAAGTACCGGCCGAGCGGCATCCAGGTTGGCCGGATGCGTGTGCCGCTGGGCGTCGTCGGCATCATCTACGAATCGCGGCCGAATGTGACGATCGACGCGGCGGCGCTGTGCCTGAAGTCGGGTAACGCGACGATTCTGCGCGGCGGCTCCGAGGCGCTCGCGTCGAACTCGGCGCTTGCCGTGTTGATCGGCGAAGGCCTCGCCGCGGCGGGTTTGCCGCGCGATGCGGTCCAGGTCGTCGAGACGGCCGATCGCGCAGCCGTCGGCAAGCTCGTCACGATGACGGAGTTCGTCGATGTGATCGTGCCGCGCGGGGGCAAGAGCCTCATCGCGCGCCTGATCGAGGAAGCGCGCGTGCCGATGATCAAGCACCTGGACGGCATTTGCCATGTCTATGTCGACGATCGCGCCGATATCGCCAAGGCGCTCGCCGTGTGCGACAACGCGAAGACGCACCGCTACGGTACCTGCAACACCATGGAGACGCTGCTGGTGGCACGCGGCGTCGCGCAGGTCCTGCTGCCGCCGCTCGCACAGCTTTATCGTGATAAAGGCGTCGAGCTACGCGTCGATGCGGCCGCGCGCGCGGCGCTCGAAGTCGCCTGCGGGAGCGATGCCGCGGCGTTCGCGCTCGTCGATGCGACCGAGGCTGACTGGCGCACCGAATATCTTGCACCCGTGTTAGCGATCAAGGTCGTCGATGGAATCGATGCGGCCATCGAGCACATCAACACCTACGGCTCTGCCCACACCGACGCCATCGTGACCGAGGACCACGACCGCGCCATGCGCTTTTTGCGCGAGGTCGATTCGGCGAGCGTGATGGTCAACGCCTCGACGCGGTTTGCCGACGGTTTCGAGTACGGGCTCGGCGCGGAGATCGGCATCTCCAACGACAAACTCCATGCACGCGGGCCGGTCGGTCTCGAGGGGCTCACATCGTTGAAGTACGTCGTGCTCGGTCATGGAGAAATAAGGCAGTAAGAACGAACCCTAGAACGATAACCATGCTCTGGATCAAGACGTTTCATATCGTCCTCGTTGCATCCTGGTTTGCCGGCCTTTTCTATCTGCCGCGGATTTTCGTCAATCTGGCCATGGAAACCGAGCCGGCCGCTCAGCGCCGGTTGCTGACTATGGCGCGCAAGCTCTATCGGTTCATGACTTTCATTGCCGTACCCGCACTCGCGTGCGGTCTGTGGCTTTGGCTCGTCGTGGGTATCGGGCAGGGGCAAGGATGGATTCACGCGAAGCTCGGCGTGGTCGTGCTGCTCGTTCTTTACCACGCCTATTGCGGCCGCTTGCTGCACGTGTTCGAGCGCGGCGAGAATCGCCGCTCGCATCGCTGGTATCGCTTCTTCAACGAACTGCCCGTGCTGGGATTGTTGGCGGCCGTGGCGCTCGTCGTCGTCAAACCGTTCTGACGGCTGTCCATCAGGCGTCGATTTCGATGCGGCGGCGCGTCAGCGTCGCTTTCGCTTGCGCCAGCTTGTCGACGAGTTCCGCGCCGCGCGTGAGCGCCACACCGACGGCAAGAATGTCGCCGATCGCAAGATGCGACATGCGCGAAGTCATCGGAGAAAAAATATCCGTTTCCTCGGCGACGTTCGCCGATAAGCTCACCGTCGCGAGCCGCGCCAGCGGCGAGTGACTATGCGTGATGGCAACGACGCTCGCGCCGCAGCCGAGCGCCGATTGCGCTGCATCGACGATATCGCGTGTGCGCCCGGTGTTCGATATCGCCACCACCACATCCCCTTTATTCAGCAACGCGGCCGACATCGAATACGTGTGCGGATCCGCATAGGCCACGCTCGGAATGCCGAGCCGGAAGAACTTGTGCTGGATGTCCTGGGCGGCGATGCCCGAGCCGCCCGCCCCATAGAACTCGATGCGCGAGGCCTGGCCGAGCAGCTCGACCGCCTTCGCGACGCTCGCGGCCGACAGGCTGTTGCGCACTTCGATCAGTGCGCCGATCGTTCTATCGAATATCTTCGCGATGATGCCGGGCGCCGGCTCGTCGTGGCGGACGTCGCGGTAGACCGAAGGCACGCTTTGCGCGATGCTTTGAGCGAGGCGGATCTTGAACTCGCGAAAGCCGCCGCAGCCGAGCGCATGGCAAAAGCGCGCGATCGTCGGCTGGCTCACGCCGGCTCGCTTGGCGAGCTCGGTCATCGCGAGATCGAGCACCTCGCGCGGTGTATCGAGCACGTAGTCGGCCAACTTGCGTTCGGAGGGGCGCAGTTGCATGCGCATTGCTTCAATTCGGGCGAGCATGGCAGTCGGACCGCGCAGGGGCGGCGGGCAAGCGGTTGTCGGCGAATAGTATCGCGGTTTGTGTGTAGAAAATCTACACGAAGATCGAGCTGACGATGTCTGCGGGCGCTTAATTCATGGCTGTATAGCGGTTGTTCCTCGGCGATAGGCATTGAAGTCATGTAGTTTTTCTACTAAACTGGCTGCGCTCAAAACGATTCAGTCCATCAGGCGGCCCCGCGCGGCCGCATCGCCTCACATGTAAGGCGCCGCGAGCGCCGCTTTCCGGTAAGGAGCGTTTCTCCATGGTTTCGCCGCATTCCACGCTGATTCAAGTAACCAGGCGCATCGTCGAACGGAGCCGGGCGACGCGCGAGGCCTATCTCGCGCGTATCGACGCCGCGCAAGGCCGGTTTCCCGCGCGCGGTGTCTTGTCCTGTGCCAATCTGGCGCATGGTTTCGCCGGCCTCGAAGGCAACGACAAACTCGCCATCAAGGCGCAACGCGCGCCGAACATCGGGATCGTCTCGTCTTACAACGAGATGCTGTCGGCACATGCGCCGTACAAGGATTTTCCGGACCTCATCAAGCGCGCCGCGCGCGAGAACGGCGGCGTCGCGCAATTCGCGGGTGGGGTGCCGGCCATGTGCGACGGCATCACGCAGGGCAATCCCGGCATGGAGCTGTCGCTTTTTTCGCGCGAAGTCATCGCGATGTCGACGGCGGTCGCGCTGACGCACAACATGTTCGATGCGGCCCTGTGTCTCGGCATCTGCGACAAGATCGTGCCGGGCCTGTTGATCGGCGCGTTGCAGTTCGGCCATCTGCCGACGATCTTCGTGCCGGCCGGGCCGATGACGAGTGGCTTGTCGAATGACGATAAAGCGAAGATCCGTCAGCAGTTCGCAACGGGCCAGGTCGGGCGCGACGCGCTGCTCGAAGCCGAGTCGGCCGCTTATCACGGGCACGGGACCTGCACGTTCTTCGGTACAGCGAACAGTAACCAATTGCTGATGGAAGTGATGGGATTGCATTTGCCCGGCGCGGCGTTCGTGCATCCGCACACACCGTTGCGCGACGCGTTGACGGCTGCCGCCGCACGCCGCGTGCTCGATCTCACCGTGGAGCGCGGCAATTACACGCCGATCGGCCACGTGATCGACGAGAAGGCGATCGTCAACGGCATCGTGGCACTGCTCGCCACGGGCGGCTCGACGAACCATAC
>NZ_JBMRBK010000083.1:0-3860 GCF_057351765.1 Trinickia sp.
CCGCGCGTCAGCGCAGTGCGGTTTGCCGTTGCGACGACGATGGGATGAGCCGTTCCGCCACCATGACGAGCGCGGGTACGACCAGCGCGATGTACATGTTGTCGAGACCGAACGGATTGCCGAGCAGATACCAGACCGTCGTCGCGAGGGTGGCCAGCACCATCCCGACGATGGCACCGCGGCTGCTGCTGAAGAACGGCAGATAGATGCCGATCAGGGCAACAACGGTGACCGACAGCCTGAGCGCGCGCGTGAAGAACGAGAGCGCCAGAATTTGCGGGACGAACAGCACGAAGATGAGCGGCACGAAACCGACGACGAACGAGATATTCCGTGTCATCTGCAACTCGCGCTCAGGCGTGGGCCGATAACGCGGCACGTAGAAATCCTTGACGATCAGCGATGCGATCGCGAGCGCGACGGTACTGACGCTGACGAAGATCGATGCCACGAGCGAAATCGTCACGAGGCCGGCAAGCAGCGGGTGCATATGCTGCAGAAAAATCGGCAGCGCGTAAAGGCTCTTCATGTTCGGGAACAGGAACTTCGCCGAGACGCCGATGAATCCCAACGCAAGCGCGATCGGCACGCAAAGCGCCGCTGCGATCAACGTCGAATTCCGGGCTTCGTCCGCGGAGCGCGCACCGGAGATCGCCTGAATGATGAATTGCGTCGAGAAGATCGCGCCTGCGGTACCGATGACCCACGCACCGATTTTGCTGCCGCTCAGCGTGCCGTTCCAACTGAAGTAATGGGCCGGCATCGAATGACTCATCGCGCTGATCCCGCCCGTCATCGACCACGCGACCCACACGAGAACGGCGATGCCGAGCAGCTTGACCGCGCTATGCAGAATCGTCACATAGGCGACGCTCTTCAATCCGCCATAGGCGTAGTAAAGCGTACTGACGACCGCAGTGATCAGCGCGGCGGTTGGCAGATTCACACGCATCACCGTTGCAATGGCGGCCGCGCCGCTGACGTAATTGCCCACGTTCACGATGAACAGCGCATAGATCATGATCGCGGAGACGACGAGCTTGGCGGCATTGCCGTATTTCTGCGCGATGAAACCCGAAATGGTGAACTCGCCCGAGCGATAAAGCCGCTTCGCCATGAACAGTCCAAAAAGCAGGAAGCCGATGGACGCTGCGATGACGGACCACGACGCCGCGAGGCCCACGCTGAACGCCGCTTGCGAGGTACCGACCGTCGATTTCGCGCCGATGAACTCGGACATCAGAAGAATGGCGACGACGATCGTCGGCATCGAGCGACCGGCCACCATGAATTGCTCGTTTGTCTTGCTGCGCAGCCGCAGGCTGATCCAGGTCGTCACGACGATATAAACGGCGACCATCGCGACGATGACGGCCGTATCCCACACGGTGAATCGATTCATGAATGTCTCCTGCCGGTTGACTTTATTCGGCGCCAGGTTGGACGCGGCGAGCTGCGTCCAACCTTTGCGTTGCGTTCAAGCCGCCTGAACGGCGCGTCGCGTTGCCAGGTCTTGTGCCTGTTTCAGCGCTTCCAGCATGCTGCGTTCGTCCGCGATACCCTTACCCGCGATGTCGAAGGCGGTGCCGTGATCGACGGAGGTGCGAATGACGGGCAGCCCGACCGTCACGTTGACGCCCGCCTCGAGCCCCATCACCTTGACGGGGCCATGGCCCTGATCGTGGTACATCGCGACGACGACATCGAAATCGCCTCGTCCCGCCCGGAAGAAAAGCGTATCGGCCGGCAGCGGACCTTCCACATTCCATCCGCGTTCGCGCAGCACCTCGATCGCAGGCATGATCTTTTCCTCTTCTTCGCCGTAGCCGAACAGGCCATTCTCGCCCGCGTGCGGATTGATTCCGCACACGCCGATGCGCGGCTCGTCGATCCCCGCACGTACCAGCGTGTCGTGAGCCCGCTCGATGGTGCGCTGAACGAGGCCCGGCTCGATGCGCGCGATGGCGTCGAGAAGCCCGATATGCGTCGTGACGTGAATGACGCGCAGGCGTGGCGCGACCAGCATCATCGACACTTCGGGAATGCCGGTCAGATGCGCGAGCATTTCGGTATGGCCCGGGAAAAGATGGCCGCCGGCATGCAGGGCTTCCTTGTTCAACGGTGCCGTGCAGATGGCGTCGAGCGCACCCGACGAGGTCAGCGCTACCGTGCGCGCGATATAGCGGTAGGCCGCATCGCCCGCGATGGCCGAGAGCTTGCCGTAGGGCAGATCGGGTGGGATCAGGCCGAGATCGATGCAATCGACCTCGCCGAAAGCGAAGCGCGCTTCGCTCGGTTCGGCGATGGCGCGAACGCGCAATTCGACGCCGACGCGTTGTCCCGCATCGACGAGGCGCTTGGCATCGCCGATGACGAGCGGCCGGCAGCCGTCGTACACGGAACGATGCGCGAGGCTCTTCATGATGATCTCGGGTCCCACGCCGGCAGCATCGCCCATCGTGATGCCGATTACCGGACGATATGTCATGGTTTCCTCTTCGGTGAATGATGGCGATGCCAAGGCACCCTCCTCTCGAAAGGCGACGAGCCGGCGCCAGGCTCGGTAAAGTGTGTCGGGCTCGCCGAAGCCGCCGGCCTTCGTGACGACGGCCAGACCGCGGCACTCGCCCTCGTCCGCCACGAGCAGCGCGACGCCCGATTCGAGTTCCTCGGCGACGGCGAGCGAGCGCACGCCCATTGCCGAAAGCAGGGCGCGCGCGGTCTCGCCGCCGGTGACGAGGAGCGCTGCCGCGTGAACTGCCGCGGGCACGAGATGGGCAGCCAGATGATTGACGAAGCGCGCACCGTCGGCAGCATCGAGCCGCTGATCCTGCCCGAGCGAGACGACGACATGGCGTCCTGCCGCCAATGCCTGCCCGACACGATCGGCCAGTGCGAGGGCGTCGGGATGGGCCGGCTCGGTCAGTGCCGTAGCGTCGATGTCGATGCGTTCGATCGAGCCGGCTGCATTGGCCTGCAGCATGGCGACTTGACGATGGGACACACTGGACATGCTGCCCACGACGACGAGTACCCCGCGCGGCGATCGATGCAGTCCCGATCGGAGCGCAGCCGAGCCCGGCAGGGTTTCGATGGAAGGTGCGGAAGGTGCCGTTCCGGCGCCCGCTTCGCAAAGCGCTTCGAAGAGCGGCGCGGCCAACCCCGCGGAACCGACCCAGAACACTTGATCGAGCGCTATCGAAGCTTGTGCGATACAACGCAGATCGTCATCCGTCTCCGCATCGCAGACGACGGCCTGCACGCCGCTCGTTCGATGCGAAGCCAGCGTCGCAGCGAGCTCGGTCGGCCCGTTGCGAATGCCGGACAGGCCGACGGTCGCCACGCGCAGGCCCGCAACGGACAGCATCGCTTGCAAATCGCCCTTGCCGACGATGCCTTCGTTGCGCCAGAGCTCAGACTCTTCGACCGGCACACCGAACACCATTTGTCGTGCGTTACGCGTGGTGCGTCCCGCGTGCGGGAACGCAGGTGCGACGATGGCCATGCCTGCACGATCGGTCAGCGCACAGATCTCGGCGGCAATATTGCCGCGCAGCGTCGAGTCGATCTTTTTGAAAAGACGCCGGCCGGCGCCGAATACCTGCCATGCCTCGGCGGTGACGGCCATTGCTTCCGATGCGACCGATCGACGCGAATCGGTATCGACCGCCAACACATCGACGTGTTCGTTCGCGGCAAGCGGAGACGCCGATGGCGCTGAATTCGTTGCGCCATGGGCGTCGAGCACGACGCGCGCACGCATCGCGCAGCGGACGCAGGCAACGGCGCTGTCGGCCGTGCCGGACAGATCGTCGCCGACGACGAGGAGTTTCGGCGCCTGCCGTTGCGCGGACGAACTC
>NZ_JBMRBK010000084.1:0-7569 GCF_057351765.1 Trinickia sp.
ATTGGTTGCGCGCATCGGGGGCACGCGCATCGACGATCCGGTTACGCGGATTCGCCTCTTGAGCCTGCACGGCCAGATGATGGTATTCAATGTCGCTCCGCGCTCAGCGCTGACGCTGCTCGAGTGGACGCAAATCGATGCCGAGAAAAGCGCGCTGATACAAAGGACGATCGAAGCTCAGACGCGTGCGCTCTTGAACCTTTGGGCCCAGGCGCACGCAGCGGGAGACGATGGGCAAAGCGGCGGCGGCGGGCTTTGACGGCACGCTCGACAACGTGGAGGCGTCGATGAGCGGTCGCCGCCAAGCCTTCGCAGCTTGCTGCCTCAGGCTTGCGCGACGATGAGCCGCCGCTCGGTCTGGAACCACGCGATGGCGGCACCGAAACAAAGGACGCTCAAGCAAACGATCGGCACGATCATGGGGCCAAACGCGGTGCCTGTGGCCTTGCCCGCATAAGGCATGAGATTCTGGCCGAAAAAGCCGCCGAGATTGCCGATCGAGTTGATCGCCGCCACGCTTGCCGCCGCTCGCGCGCCGCTGAAGTAACGCGGCGGCATCGACCAGAAGCACGGATAGAGCAGCGGGATGCATGCCCCGCCGAGCACGAGTGCGATGAAGCGAAGCGGTGTCGTCGGCAACAGCAGACTGCAGGTGAAACCGAGCGCACCCACCGCGGCGACGATGGCGATCGCCTTGAGAACGCCCTTGCTGCGCTTGAGCTTGCCCGGCAAGTAGAGCAGCAGCAGCACGGCGATGGCCCAGGGCAGCATGCTCAGCAAACCGTTGGTCGTGCTGGCGACACCGAACGACTTGACGAGCGTCGGCAGCCAGTAGGTCACGCCGTACAGCGACGTCGACATGAGCATATAGGTGCAGGCGAACAGCATGACACGCGGGTCGAGCAAGGCCTTCCAGGGATGCTCGTGCACCGCGTCGACCGGTTTCTCGCGCTCGAGCGCCGCGAGTGCGATCTGCTTTTCGCGCGCATCGAGAAAACGTGCCTCTTGCAGCGATGCGGGCAGGATCTTGAAGACGACGAGTGCGACGAGCACAGCGGGCAAACCGGTTGCCACGAAGACCCACTGCCAGCCGGCCAGCCCGAAGGCGCCATCGAGACTCAGCAGCCAACCGCCCACGAGCGAGCCGAGCATATTGGCCAGCGCACTGCCCAGCGTAAAGATGCCCAGCACGCGCGCCCGGTAACTCTGCGGGAACCAGAGCGTCAGATAGTAGATGACTCCCGGGTAGAAGCCGGCCTCCGCGACCCCCAGCGCGAAGCGCAGGCCGCAGAAAACCCCCATCGAGGTCGTGAAGCCCATCAGCACGGTGATGGCACCCCAGGTCAGCATGATGCGCGCGAGCCAGACGCGCGCGCCGAACCGGTGGAGCGCGAGCGTACTCGGTACCTCGAACAGCAAATAGCCGATGAAAAAGAGCGACGAGGCGAGACCGAAAGCGGCTTCGGTCATGCCCAGGCTGTGCACCATTTGCAACTTGGCGAAGCCGACGTTCTGACGATCGATGAACGAGATGAGGAACATGAGCACGAGAATCGGCATCAGACGGCGTGCCGTCTTGGCCATGACGTGCCGCTCTTCGGCCGATGGCGGGTGGAGGGTGTCGCTTGGGTTCACAGGGTAGGCTCCTCTTTCGTATCGACTTGAGTCCGGGTCCGGGCATAGCCGGTCTTCATGGTTCATCGTTGCGCTGCCCGCGGGCACCGCTCGTTACATCGCGCCATAGCGCGCCAGCGTCGGAGCGAACATCTCCTGCCAGCGGCGCGGCTTTGCCTTGATGGTCCCGGTGAAGGAAAGAAATTCCACGTAGTCCATCAATTGCTTCGGCACAGCCGAAAAATGCGTTTGCTCGTCCGACAGCATCTGCAGGACGTCATCGGCCGACACTTCGACGCCTGAACCCGCCACGTAAATCGAAGCCGCTCGCCGCCGGTCGCTTTCGATGAGCCGATTCGCTTCATCCAATGCGTCGAGGAACGCTTCGACGAGCACAGGTTCGGTATCGACGACCTTCTTCGGCGCGAAGACCACGTCGAGCGTCAGCGGCCCCAACACGTCGCTCGCGTTCAGCACCCGGTGGATACCCGGCTGGCGCAATTCGAGATAGGAAAACGGCGGCGCGCAGAAATGCGCCGTCACGCCGCCCTGACGGCGAACCAGCGCCTGCATCGCTTGCGGATGCGGCAAATTGACGGTCATCGCATCGAGCCGCGCGAATTGCCGCACCCCGAGTTGCTTGGCGACCACCATTTGCAGGACGACGGCCGATAACGACGTGCGGATGCCCGGCACGGCGATCTTGTCCGCCGCCGAAAAATCGGCGATCGACCGAATGGACGCCTTGTTCGTGTTGAGCGAGAGCGGCGCACGGCCGAGACCGCTCACGCCAATGACCTCGACATTCGGAATGCCACGGGCGCGGGCCCACAGTTCGATGAAGCCCGGCGCGCCGGTTCCGGCGAAATCGAGCGTGCCTGCCATCATCGCGTCGTTGATCGAATTGCCTCCGTCGAGCAGTACCCAATTGACGGAAACCTGTCCCATGCCACGACGTGCCGCATGTTTTTCGAACAGACGCTGTTGCTCCATGACGAGCAATGGCAGATAAAGCACCCCATAGCCCTTCGAGATGCGTACCTCGCGCGGCCGTGGCAAGGCGAGGGACGGCGCGAGCGATGCGCCGAGCGCCGCGATCGTCAATGCGCGGCGGCGTCGATTCGCCATCATCGTCTCCCCTCCTTTCCCCTATGCGAGCGCCTTCGCAGACCTTCATCAGCAAGAGTCGCCGCTCGATGCGTTCTATGGACGGAGATTACCGGGCGAGTCTGAGAAAATGCTGACAAGCGCGACTCGGGAAAACCCCTCTATCCGCGATGGAACCGCGCAGGTCATAAGCAGACAGCCGCATGCGTATCGGCAACGGCCGACAGCGCGAGCCAATGACATCGCCAAAGGAAATAGCAAGGGCAGCATCATGCGCATTCTCGTCGTGGAAGACGACGCACAAATCGGCGCCGCGATTCGCAGCCGCCTGTCGCGGCTCGGCCATGCCGTGGACCTCGAAACCGATGGCGCGATGGCTGACGCGCTGCTCGGCACCGAATCGTTCGATCTCGTCGTGCTCGACGTGATGCTGCCTTCGATGGACGGCTTCACGATCTTGCGTCGCATGCGCGAGGCGGGCGGCAAGACACCGGTATTGCTGCTGACGGCTCGCTCGACGATCGACGACCGCGTGAGCGGGCTGGGCCTCGGTGCGGACGACTATCTCGTGAAGCCATTCGACTATCGCGAGCTCGACGCACGCGTGCAGGCACTACTGCGCCGTCAAAGCGGCCATGCAAACGATGTCGTCCGGGTAGGCACGCTCGTCATCGATCGCAGTAACCGGCTCGCCGAACTCGATGGCAAGCCGCTTGCACTATCGCGCCAGGAGTTCGCGCTGCTCGAGATTCTCGCGAGCCGCCCGCAGCGAATATTCTCCAAGGACGAGCGGCTCAGCCAGCTCTTCAGCTTCGACAAGGAACCCAGCACGAACGCTGTCGAACAGTACGTGACGCGCGTGCGCAAAAAGCTTCAGGGCAGCTCGGTCGAAATCCGGACGGCACGCGGCATGGGGTATCAGATTGCGACACTTTGAAACGATGAAGCGCACGCTTTTCGGGCGCACGCTGTTGTTCATCGCATTCGTCGTCGTCTCGGGCGCGATTGCGCTTGCCGTCATTGCCCGCTATTACGCGGGCGTCGCAGCCGAGCGGGCGTACGATCAATTGTTGTCGGGCGCCGCCGTGCAGGTAGCCGAAAACCTGTACGTGCAAGGAGGCGTGCTCGCACTCAATCCGCCCGTTGCCGCATTCTCGACACTATCGAGCTACGACGTCGTCTACTACAAAGTGACGGATTCGCGCGGTCTGGTCGTTGCCGGCGATCCCGCACTTGCGAGCCGCGCAACGCGTGCCGCGACGCGGCTTGGCCCGGAGTTCGAAAGCGGCGAATACCAGCATCAGCGGGTACGCATCGTCACGATTGCGCGCTATATGCCCGAGGAAACCGTGCCGGGTTGGGCGACGATTACCGTTGCGCAGACCACCCATGCACGGCAGCAGCTCACCAACGACATGAGTCTGAAAGTGTGGACGCTGATCGTGCTGATGAGCCTGCTCGCGATCGGTGCGAGCGGCCTGGCCATCAAGCGGGGGCTGCGCCCGCTTGCGCAGATCGAAGCGATCATCGCAGCGCGCGATCCTGCGGATCTTCGCCCTGTCGTCGCCGACACGCCCAGCGAGATTGCCGCGATCATCGGCGCGATCAACGTTCTCATGCAGCGCCTCGCGAAACGGATTGCATCGATGCAACGTTTCATCGCGGATGCCGCCCATCAGATGCGCACACCGCTTGCGAGACTCGACGCGCAAATCGAACTGCTCGGCGCAGAGCACGATGGGATTCACGATCGAGAGCGGCTTGCTGCGTTGCGCGACACCTGCGCCGACGTGGGGCGACTCACCGGCCAGTTGCTCAATCATGCGATGGTCATCCACCGCTCCGAGCTCGTCGTGCTTGCGCCGCTCGATCTGAACGCACTCGCGAAGGAGGTGCTCGGACGGACCATCCCGCTTGCCGACGATCGCGATGTCGCCGTCGCGTTCGAGAGCGACGCTGCCCGCACCGAGATTGTTGGCGATGGCATCAGCTTGCGCGAAGCGCTCTCGAACGTACTGCACAATGCGCTTTCTCACGGCCGCGCCGACGAGATCGTCGTATCGGTCGCGTCGACGACGACGTCCGTCGAACTGACGGTCCGCGATAACGGCTGCGGTATTCCCCGCGAACAGTGGGAAGCCGTACTGCAGCCGTTCGTCAGCCTGGGCAACGGCAGCGAGCACGGCACGGGCTCGGGCCTTGGCTTGGCGATCGTCAGCGAAGTGATGCAAGCGCACGGCGGGCGGGTTGCATTCTCGTTTCCCGCGTCAGGCGGATTCGCAGTGATGCTTTCGTTTCCACGTCCTGACGCGCTCGAACGCCCGCCCGCCGCGACCAAGGTTTAGGAGCAGCTCAAGGCCACCATTCCGGAGATCACACCGGCAGTGGGCGAATGCAACGTATAGCTCGCCGCCAGGTAGGGTCTCAGAGGATCGCGCCCGAGAAAGCGACTGGCCACGGCATATCGCTCGGAACGCTGGGCACCGTTGTGGGACACTTCCTTGTGCCGCGAGGTATAACCACCGGGCAGGCTCTCGAGCGTAACGGTTTGCGCGTCCTGCCCGATCGAGTAACGAAGCGAAAGCGTCATCTCCGCCCGGTCCTTATCCGAGCCGCGACGAATCTCAGCCGATGCGTCGAGTAGCGTGCCGGGTGCCGTGTTGCCGTCCATCGCCGCGGGCTGCGTTTTCGACGCCAGTGTGCAGTGCATCACTGAGCCCGGCTTGAGGTCGACATCGACGGGCCGCCCCACGGCCCAGACACGCCCTTGGTTCCGGTTGTAGGTCGCACCGGACGAATCGGAGCCGTCAGTCCACTTGCCGATTGCATAGGAGCCATCGCCCGCCAGGTCGGTCACGGTACCCGAGAGCAGCGAAAGGTGATCGCCGAAGCCGATGTAGGCGCCAGGCGCGGCTTCCTTGAGTTCGGCCGTTTTCATCGTGCCCATGAAGCCCGATATCGTATCGAGACTGGCCGAGGTCGGCGAAAGCAGCAGCACATCGACCTCTCCGTCGACGCCTTCGACCGACACCGATTGACCGGCGACCTGGATCGCCGACTTCGGCGCTTCCGCCTTGCTGTGGTCCCACCACTTTTTGTCATCGCCGCCGTTACACCCCGCCAGCACGACGAGTGCAACCGGTGCGGTCAACGCAACTGCACGCTTGACCGATAGCGCGCAGCGGCGCCCATAATCTCGCTTCATTGTTTCTCCGAACGCTCCGAGGAAGTTGACGGACGCAGGACCACGAACGCGGGCCTGCGTGAGCGACGTCGGACGGCGGATGGCCGAGGGCGGCCCCGTTGGCCACGAGAACGGTCGCGCGCCTGACGTCGAACAGCCTCGAAATCTATTTCACGGAGGGGGAACAGCCCTTAACTGAGGGGTTTTTCGGACCAACGGAAGGGGCGGGGTTCGTCGCTCGATTCAAAAGCGACAGCAGCGGACCAAACGAGGGGTTTGGCGCGATTGGAATCCTCCGATCAGAGCCGTTTCTAGGACAAAGGGAAGCAAGCGCAAGCGTCACTATGATGTTCTGACGTGCGACAGCGCGAATGGACCAACGAGGCGTTCGGCAGCGATGCCGCCCGACCGGAGACGGCTACGTTACGCGGCGATCTTGCGGCGCGCCGAACGGATGTCTTCGAGGCAGTCATAGAGCCGCTGATTGCTTTGCTTGACGTCGAAGAACGCCGCGCGCGCCACGGCCACCTCGGCGTATGCCTGCCTGAGCGGCTCGTCGTTGATGAGGCGAGCCATCGCCGCAGCCATAGCGTCGACGTCGCCAACGGGCACGAGTACGCCCGCCTTGCCGTGATTCAGGATTGCGCGCGGCCCGGTAGGGCAATCGGTCGCCACGACGACTTGACCGAGCGCGAGCGCTTCGATGAGGACCATCGGCATGCCCTCGTTCTTCGAACTCAGTACGAGCATCGAAGCACCCGCCATGACCGGATGCGGATTGTCGAGCTGGCCCGTGAAATGGACACGCCCTGCAATCCCGAGCTCGCGAGCGAGCGCTTCCAGTTCGTTACGGTGCGCACCGTCGCCGACGATGACCAACTGCTCGTCGACCGCGTGTTGGCGCACCATCGCCGCATACGCGCGCAACAATGTGCGATGGTCCTTTTGCAATTCGTCCAGGCGCGCGACCGAAACGATATAGGGGCCCCCGAGGCCGAGTTCGGAGTGGCCAGCCGCTGCGCGCTTGCGTACGGCCTCGACGTCGATCGCGTTGGGCAGCACCGCGACGCCTTTGAGCTGGCTGCCAAACATTTGCATGGCTTCCTCGGCCATCTGCTCGTTGAGCGCGCCGAGGCAATCGTATCCACCGTATTGGCGCAGCAAGCGCCGCACTCGATTCGCGCGACCGCTCAGCCGCGCCCGGAAGCTGAAGTGATGGATGCCGAGCCACGCCACATCGAACTGGCCACACAGCCGCCGCAGCGACATATCGTAGTCGATGATGACATCGACATCGGATGCGATCGCTTTGATCCGCTTTGCCACATGCGGGCGCACGACCAGTGCGGAATGTACGTCGCGTGCGACACGCCCCGGTTTTCCAAGGCGGTTTTGGTGACGTCTGCTTTGAAAGTATCGGAGCCACGGCCGGTCCGCGAGTACTTCGATGGGAACGTCAGCCGGGATTTGCGCGCGGAAACGGTGTTCCAGCGCGGGCGACGCATAGGTCACCGACAGCGACACGCGAAAAAGGCTGCGATCGAGGATCTGCAGCCACTGCAAGAGCGACGATTCGATGCCGCCGTTATTGAAGTCGGTGATATGGAAGTGAGCGCGAATGCGCTTGCTCTCCCGGGTTATGCGTCGTTGCTTCGCCATTCTGA
>NZ_JBMRBK010000085.1:0-75570 GCF_057351765.1 Trinickia sp.
CTGCCCCTGGCGAAGACCGTTGACGATTACGACGCGCTGCTGCCCTGGAAGATGCCTGCCGAGCTCCGCTGACCCGCAGCGTTACCCACCTCACACACTCCGACACCTTCTCTGAAGGGCGTCGTTCGTGGACCGCATACGGTTCACCTTCATATCGCAGTGTGACCTCATAGCTGCGATCAGGCGGGGTCAGCACATAGTCGCCCATGCCTGCCCAATGGCAAAGGTTATCCACGGTAAATTGGATCTGGCAAGGTTCCATCCGCCTGACTTCCGTCGCAAATGAAGGTGTTTCAGCCGATTGTCGGCGATTCACGCCGTTATGTCGAACGACCGGTTGTGGCCGACTGCTGCCCGATACGGCCGGCGGCAGTCGACCCATAAGGGACCTTCGCGCTTGCCCAAAGCGGACATTCGCGTGCTAGACCGACATACGATTCCGTATGACACAATTGCAGTAACTTGGCTGATGGCAACAGCGTATGGCTCACATCCAGGCGGCGTCCAGCGCCATCCAAACCAGTCCCTTGGCAGCGGCTTTCCCGGCGAAGCTTCGATCCGAAGTATGCGCAGTCGCGAACTCGATTCAAACCAGTATCGCGACTCATCCCGGGTTTTCTGTCGTGGTGCAAGGGGAATCGCTCAACATCCCGTATCGAATTCACCACGACGGCGATGACACGCTCTTCTCGCAGTTCACCGAGATTCAAGGGGCTATCTACGCGTGTGTGCTGACGAGGCACCATGACGGATATGTGCGCCAGCGCTATGTCGGGAGCCTAGTCGCCTTATCCGATCCTTGGATTGCTCCATTCGTCGCGCAACTTTGCGGCGAATATGTGGTTGAGATTCTCACCCAGATCGAAGCGAGCTTGTCGTCAATGGACTCACACGTTTACGGGGCGTTCTTCCGGGACAACCCGGTATTCCTGGAACGGACACATGACCGCATGATCAGTTATTGGGATTGCTACTACCGCTGGCTATACAAGCGAAAGCGCGACTACGTTGGATTTCGGGTGTTTGAGCGGTTCCGCGAGTGGGAGGCTTCCATCTAACGGCGGGCCGTTGGGTAGCGCGCGGCAATTGAGCGAGCGCGTTCCACCTCAGATGGCCGAACTGCCTTGACCGCCCTGCCAAGCGGCGTACCCAGTGGCACCCATCGCGTCGACGTTTGGCATTTCACCAACCCGAATGTGTTGAAAGAAGCCCAAACAATGGCCCCAAGGCGATCTTTCGGGATTTGGCTCAATCCAACACGCATATCCCAAGCGCTTCCAATCCAACGAACTGTCGCCGTTGCAGCGCCGGAGAACATGTTGTGCGATTACCTCGCACCAAGTCAAAGCGGCTTCTGCCGACTCTGCTTTGATGAAAACTCCAGTCGTCGACTCGTAGTCTTCGGTCACTCCGCGCTTGAACAGCTCTAGCGGATCAGGCTCGTGGTACTGAAAAATGACGAGGTACTCGTGTGACATTTTATGGTCGAGTGGTTGGTGACTTCACGTACATTCGTTGTTAGGGATTGTCGCCGATCTCGGCGCAACTCTCGACTCTTCGCTCGTGGCCGCACTGCGCCCTGCAATGCCGCCAACCCGCTACGAACGCGGCGACAGTCGGGCAGCAGGCGTCGAGATCACTCTTTCTCGTCACGGGACACCTTTTGTGCCTCCTTCAGGCATGCGACGTACGCGGTTCTGGTGGCGAGTTGGTCCGCCACTCGTGAATTCGGACCGAACAGTGTTTGCAAAAATGGAGCGTAGGTGCGCGCATAGCATGCGTCGACACCCGCCGGAAGGGCTGTGAGAATCTTTGCGACGCAGGCAACGTGCGTTTTTCGAATCTCGTCGGGAATCTCGTCTTCTCTAAGGTTATAAAAGTTGGTGACGAATCGATCGAAATCACGATTGCTTGCTACCTGACCGGCCAATTGCTCACGCACTTGGTTCAGGGTCACGCCATTCGCCCGCTGCATCGCCAGGCTCTGCTCAATCGTTGACCTCGCCAGACACGGGGTGATGCGCACCCAGAGCGGATCGACGCCGGTCATTCGGCTCAATTCTTCTTCCGTCGTATCGGCGTTTTGCGCGAATGCCTGAACAGTGGCCACGCAACTGAGACAAGTGGACAAAGCGAAGAGCGCAAAAAAGTGACGCATGTATGTAACAGAGAATGATATTCGGCGGTGGCGAGGGAGCGTTTCGCCAATAGAGGAATCGCTATCGACGCATGGGACATTGGCTGCCGCGGCTTTGTTAATCGACGTCTGATGCGCGGCTCGTTCTACGACGCAGAAGCGACCTCGACGCAAAGCGTTATCTGGGACTAACGGCCGTTGCTGCGGAAACTTGAGCCAAGGGTGCGCCGCGCGGCGGGTAATCCGATTGCCGGTTTTGGGGCATCTCCAATGCCGGACGGACTTTATTTCGCGGCAGGATCGCCGAACCGCGGTTCCCGCGCGTCATGGCGAACTGTTCCACATGCTGAGGGACGGTTATCTGGCGGCTAGCCTTTAGATGATTTTCACGAAGGAGCCAAACCGGGATGGACGTATTGGCGCCATCTCGGGACCGGCGTAAAAGCGCTACCAGCGCCGCAGTCGTGACGCCTTCAAACTTCCATCAACCGTTACGTTTCGAGCTTTTTGCTTGGCGGGCGCCGTGGATAGCAGAGGGTTCGCCATCTTTACGTATCGCCAACACCTCCCGCGCATGCGCACTTCGTCGGTCTGACGCCACATTCGATCTTCAGCTGCAGCAGCAAGCGTCACATCGCCGATAGACGCTCGAAATCGAGGTCAGCGAACCCTATGTCGCAAGTAGGCGTGCGAGTCCCCACGGCTGAATCGCTCGCGCTGATTTGTAAAGGCGGCGCCATCGCGGGTAATTGCGTCTGAAAAAGGAATCATGGGCGGAAATTGTCGTCGGTCTGCGGAGACAATTTGCGGCGACTACGCTGACCGGTGAGAGAAGTTTCCCGGTGGATCCTTTTCGAGCAAAGCGTCTGTCTGCCCAATCACCAGAACCAGGACGCTAACCACGTGACCAAAAGCGACATTGCGCCGGCTGCTTATGGGCGCCTGCATCGTGAAATTGCCGGGGTCGTTGCCTCGACCCGCGCAACCGTCGCCCGAAGTGTCAACGCGTTCATGACCGTAAGCTACTGGGAGATCGGCCGGCGGATCGTGGAGTTCGAGCAGGGCGGCGAGGGGCGCGCTGCTTATGGTGAAACGCTGATCCGGCGGCTAGGCGCCGACTTGTCACAGCGTTTCGGGCGCGGCTTCGGCTGGCGCAATCTTGCTCAGATGCGAGCGTTCTACCTTGCGTGGCCCTCTGCGCAGATTTTGCAGACGGTGTCTGCAAAATCAATGTCGCCCCCGATTGGGCAGCCCTTGGCTGCAATTTCGAGTAGACGATCGGGTATGGGTGGCGATGACAACTGGCTACTCGAACCTGACGTCGTCGCGCAGGCGTTTCCCTTGCCGTGGTCCGCGTATGTGCGGCTGCTTTCAGTTAGATCGGCGGCGGCTCGTGCATTCTACGAAGCCGAGGCTCTTCGCGAAGGCTGGTCGGTTCGCCAACTCGACCGCCAAATCAGCAGCCAACTCTATGAGCGGCTGGCGCTCTCGCGCAATAAGGCAGCGCTGCTCGACAAGGCCGTCGATGCTCAGTCGGTTGATGCTGTGACGCCGGAGGAAGCGATTCGTGATCCCTTCGTCCTCGAATTTCTCGACATCCGCGATGAATACTCGGAGTCCGACCTCGAGGCGGCGTTGATCCGACACCTTGCGGACTTCCTCTTGGAACTGGGCGATGACTTCGCCTTTGTCGGACGGCAACGGCGTCTGAGGATTGACGACTCCTGGTTTCGCGTCGATCTAGTGTTTTTTCACCGGCGATTGAAGTGCCTCGTCATCATCGATCTAAAGGTCGGTCGCTTTAGCTACGCAGACGCGGGGCAGATGCATCTTTATGTGAACTACGCACGCGAGCACTGGATGAAGCCGGGCGAAAATCCGCCGGTGGGGCTGATTCTGTGTGCGGAGAAAGGTGCCGCCGAGGCTCACTACGCACTCGATAATCTGCCTAATAAGATCGTTGCGGCTGAGTATAGGACTGTGTTGCCGGACGAGGCCCTGATCGCGGAGGAACTCGAACGAACCCGTGTTGTCCTGGAATCGCGCGCACAGTCCAGCGATCCTGGCGAAGCCACATCGAAATAACAATTCAGACACCGGAGGGCTGCATCCGGCGCGCTCTGGACATGCGAATGCCGCAAGACGAACTCTATTCCCTTATAGGTTCGGTGACCGCGATTCCTGAACGTCGTGACGGACTTTCCGCCGGAGCACGCCCGCAAGCCGAGAGCCCTCCGATTCAAGGGCTAGCGAACGGTCGCGTTGACGGACTTTATTGTCACGGACCACGCCGTTGATCCGAAGGATCATCATGCGGGCGAGGGTGATGCCGGGGCTTGGCGTGGCGGCCTACCGCTGCTGCATCGAGCCGGAGAGCAAGACCTTGCGGCCCTTAGCCGACGGGACTGCAGAAAGCAGCGCCCTAGCGACGGCCGCCGCTTCGATGGGCCTGAAATTCGCGGGAATCAGGAAGCCGAGCACCTTTCCGAACGCAGACGCCCACTCTTCCCCACGCCGGGTGCGTTGCCCGATGGCTGCCCGGTTCCCCACCAACATCGACGGGCGCGCGATGACCAACCCCTCGAACTGCAACTGTAACAACGCGTCCTCCAGTTCCCCCTTTACGCGGCTATAGAAGATCGTCGAGTTGGTGTCGGCGCCCATGGCGCTCACCAAGCCCGCCTTCTTGGCGCCGGCAGCTACTGCCGCCTTGGCGACAGCAAGGTTGGCGTCGTAGTCGACGGCACGGAATGCAGCCTGGCTGCCGGCGACCTTGATCGTGGTCCCCAGCGCCAGGTACACCTCGTCGGCGGGCGGCAACTCAGGCAATGCGGCGAAGTCGACGACGTGGGCCGTTATCTTGGGATGCTCGATAGCCGGCGGCCTGCGTCCAAAGCTGTGCACCATCACCACGGTTCGGTCGCCCAGCAGACCCTCGAGAATTTCTCTGCCCACCAGGCCAGTAGCGCCTGCGATGATGACGGTACGGCCAGTCATGAGCGGTCTTTTGTTGATATGCCTTCAGGTCCGGTGGCAGCGAGACCGATACCGGACGAGGCGCCGGTGATGAGGACAACTGGCGCGGCGGATTCAATGGAAGTCATGGCCCAGGTGCCTTTCAAATGTTGAGGCGAACACAACGAGCTCAGCTGCGGATGCCGTCTCAGCAGAGCTGGGACGCTGATCAGGGTTGGCGTTTGCCTCGGCCACCAGCGGGTTTGCCAGCCGTCAAACGCGAACTCGCAGATGGCTTGCTGGCCGGCTTGCTGCGTGCCTTTTGCACGCTGAATGGATTACCGCTGGACGAGTTTGCACCTTTACCCGCGGTCAGAGCACGCGGCGTCGCGGGCTTGCGTTTGTTTTCGCCACTTTGCGGATGCGGTTTCTTGCTGAGTACCGGCACGGCGCCGGGCGCAGCGTGCGACGCCTTAGGCTTCTTAGGCTTTTTGGGTTTTTTGACGATCTGGCCCGTCGTGCTCGTTTGCGGCACGCGGTGGTCGGCCTCGAAACCCGGCTCTTCTTTGCGGGGCAGCGTTTGCCGGATCAGCGCTTCGATCGCAGCGAGTTGCGGTGCTTCATCGGCACACACGAGGGACACCGCCACGCCGCTGGCGCCCGCGCGGGCAGTACGGCCAATACGGTGCACATAGTCTTGCGCCACGATCGGCAGGTCAACGTTGATCACCAGCGGCAGGTCGTCGATATCCAGCCCGCGCGCGGCAACATCGGTGGCTACCAGCATATTGACTTCGCCGCTCTTGAAGCGCTCCAGCGCGCGCAGGCGCGCGGGTTGCGGCTTGTCACCGTGAATGGTGTCGACCGAATAGCCGGCCTCATCCAGCAAGGCTGCCAGATAATCCACGCCATTGCGGGTTTTGACGAACACGAGAGCGTGCTCCCAGTGGTTCTCGGCGACAAGGTGCATGAAGAGGTCAGGCTTGTTCTTTTTGTCCACCGGCACCACCCACTGCTTGATGTTGCTGGCGGTGGCATTGGGCGGGCTGACGCTGATGTTGACCGGGCCGCGAAGAATGCTCGCCGCCATGGCTCGGATGTCATCGGTAAATGTGGCGGAAAACAGCAGGGTCTGGCGCCGAGCGGGCAAGCCAGCAAAGACGGCGTTGAGTTCGCGCGCAAAGCCTAGATCCAGCATGCGGTCGGCTTCGTCCAGCACCAGCGTTTGTATTTGATCAAACTGCACCGCGTTCTGGCGATTGAGATCCAACAAACGGCCCGGCGTGGCAACGAGCACATCGACGCCTTTGCGCAACTTCATCATCTGCGGGTTGATGCTGACACCGCCGTAGGCGGCCAGAAATCGTAAGTCGAGGCCTTTGCCGTAATCGATAAAGCTTTGCAGCACTTGTTCAGCCAGTTCACGCGTGGGCACCAGCACCAGAACACGCACGCGGTTGCTGGAGACCGCCGGGCCGTGTTGCACTAGCCGCTGTAACAGCGGGAGCGCAAAACCCGCCGTTTTGCCGGTGCCGGTCTGCGCCGCAGCCATGACGTCCTTGCCAGTCAGCACGGCGGGAATCGCCTTGGCCTGCACCGGCGTAGGGGTCCGGTAGTTGAGGTCCTGCACATTACGCAGCAGGGGATCGATCAGGCCAAGCGAAGCAAAAGACATTGGCGTATTCCGGCTAAAGCTGCAATTCTAGCGGTTACCGCCTGTGTTGAAAGCCCGACGGTCAAGACTCCGTCCCTGGCTCCCCTCGCAAGCGGTCATTCGAAGCAGCCGAGACAAGACGAACATACTCTCGAGGAGAAGCGTGATGAGTCATAAGACCCCTTTCGCCCGTCATACTTTGGCGCTGTTGATGGGTATGACGATTTCATGCGCAGGCATCGCCGCCCGAGCTGAGACGCTGAGTGAACAGGTCGTCGGAACGTGGGCCTACGTATCGGTCGATACCGTGCGCCCGGACGGCAGCCGGCAACCCATGTTCGGCACCAATCCGCAAGGACTCGCGATCTTCGACGGGAGTGGGCACTATGTTCTGATGACATCTCGCGCCGACATCGCAAAGTTCGAGTCCCCCAACCGGATGAAGGGCACGCCGGAGGAAAACAGATCCGTCGTGCAAGGATCGATCGCTCACTTCGGTACATACACCGTGGACGAAGCTGACCAGACAATCACTTTCCATGTCGTCGCCAGCACCTTTCCGAACTGGAATGGAGTCGAGCAAAAGCGGCCATTCGTCATCAGTGGAGACAAGCTCAAGTGGACGACGTCGGCTTCCAGCGGGGGCACGGCCGAGGTGGTCCTGCGGCGCCTCAAATGATGCTTCGCGTTCGAGCCTCGCTCCTCGCGCGAACCCCGTTGTCCGACCTCACTGCCTGGCCCGCAGCGCTTTCGCGAGATCCGCCAGTCGATAGGGCTTCGGCACAAACGCCACATCGCTCAGTTGGCCACCATCGTCGTGAAGCGGAGCGGGCAAGTACCCCGATGTCAGCACCATCCTGATCATCGGATACTGCGAGCGGACCAGACGTGCAAGGTCGAGCCCGCTAATGCCGTGGGGCATCGAAATATCGCTGACGACAACGCCGATGTCTATCCGATCCCTGAGGATTTCCACTGCCTCCGATGCGCTGCTCGCCGGCACCACCTCGTACCCGATGCTCACCAGCAGTTCCGACGCCAAGCCCAACACGTCGGGCTCATCCTCGACCAGCAGAACGGTCTCGGCCTTCGGTGCGGAAGGCACCTTCACCGGTGCCGCCGGCTCCGCGGCCGGAAGATACAGTTCAACTCGCGTGCCTTTGTCCAATTCGCTCGACAGTTGGACGTCGCCACCCGATTGCGCGATGAATCCGTACACCTGGCTGAGCCCGAGCCCCGTCCCCTTGCCGGCCTGCTTCGTCGTAAAAAACGGCTCGAACGCTTGTGCCAGCACATCGCTGTCCATGCCTGTCCCCGTATCGGTGACCGAGACGCGGATGTAACGACCGGCAGGCAATGCCGGGGTGACCGCCGTGCCCGAGTCGACTATCTGCGTGCGAATCGTGATGGTGCCGCCGTCAGGCATGGCGTCGACCGCGTTGACAACGAGATTGAGCAACGCCGCCTCGAAACGCGCGGCATCGACAATTGCCAGGGCTGACTGGGCGTCAAGAGAATATTCCAGACGAATGCTGCGATTGCCAGCGCGTGAAAGCATCGGCGCGAAGTCGCGAATCAGTGCGTTCAGCTCGTGTAACTGGGCCTGCAGCGGCTGTTGCCGCGCGAACGAAAGCAACTGTTGGGTGAGCGATGCGCCGCGGTCGATCGCCCGTCGCATCCCCTCGATCATTTTTCTGTCGATCGACGTGCGCGACTGGATCGCCAGTACTTCGAGACCGTTGGAAAGCACCGCCAGAAGGTTGTTGAAATCGTGCGCGACGCCGCCCGTCAAGCGCCCGATCGCCTCCATCTTCTGCGACTGGAACAGCGCCGCGTTCGCTTTCTCGAGCGCCAGCGCCGCTTCCTTGCGCTCGGTGATGTCGCGCGTCACTTTTGCGAATCCGACGAGAGAACCGTCATCGTCCCGGATGGCATCTACCACGACGTGCGCCCAAAAGCGGCTGCCGTCTTTGCGAATCCGCCATCCTTCGCGTTCGGCACGGCCGTCGCGCGCCGCGGTGGCCAGAATCTGCGCGGGCACGCCGGCCGCCTTGTCCTCGTCGGTGTAGAAACGCGAGAAATGCTCGCCGAGGATCTCCGACTGCTTGTACCCTTTGATCCGCTCCGCGCCGACATTCCAACTTGTCACGACGCCCGCGGGCGAAAGCATGAAGATCGCGTAGTCCGTGACGCCTTGCACCAGAATCCGGAACTGCTCCTCCGTTTCCCGCGTCGCGTCCTGCCTGCTGTCTGTCTGGCTCATGGTGGCAAATCCAGTCTGGGTGAAGGCATCGCTCTCGAGCAGATTCTACCGCTCGCATCCGCAAAGCTGCCCTCGGCAAACAATCTACAATTGGGTCCCTCGGGCCGCTCGCGAAGCGTGCGCGCGCAGAGCGTCCCGGCTCTATCCATGTTTACTACCCCCACTTGTCCTATGACACAAACCCTGCGCGACCTCACTACCCTCGAAGCCCGTGTTCTCGGCGTCCTGGTCGAAAAGCAGCACACCGTCCCGGACACCTACCCACTGTCGCTGAATGCCTTGACGGCAGGATGCAACCAAAAGACTGCGCGTTTGCCCGTCATGAACGTCACCGAATCCGAAGTCCAGACCGCGATCGATGGTCTGAAGCGTCTGAGCCTCGTCATGGAAGCGAGCAGTAGCCGGGTCACGCGTTACGAACACAATATGAATCGCGTCCTCGGGATACCGAGCCAAGCTGCGGCGCTGCTGACCATTCTGCTACTGCGCGGCCCGCAGACGGCTGCCGAATTGCGACTGAACGCGGCACGTCTGCACGGTTTCGCGGACAACTCGTCGGTCGAGGCGTTCCTCGACGAACTCGCCGCACGCACGCCAGCGCTCGCCATCAAGCTGCCCTGTGCCCCCGGCGAACGTGGAAACCGCTGGATGCATCTGCTGTGCGGCGAGGTGAACATCGATGAAATGGTGGGCGCGCGCGAATTCACCGAAGCCTCGATCCCCTCCTCCGAGTTCGAGGCGTTGAGAGCCGAACAAAAGCGCCTGGCCAACGAAGTCAGCCAACTGCGGGCACTCGTACAGCGCATGGCAGCCGAGTTGGGCATGCCGATCGACGACCCGGCACACGATTGAACTTCCATCGCCGAGGCTTGCTCATCGCTGAAACAACGCAGATACGTCGATGTCCGGGATTCGCTCGAGTTCGTCGCGGCGGCTGTCGCACGCTCGACGGATCGTCGCGCCGGGTAAGACCCACACCATCACGGAAACGGCGGCGAGGCTTCCCAGTATCACGAACGCCGTCGGAAACCCGAGGCGGCTGGCAAGCCATCCGCCCAGCAACGGACTCAGGCAGCCGCCGATGGCCTCGACGGTGAACAGCGCACCCTGGCCCAGATTGACTCGACCGCTGCCGTGCAACAAATGGACGACCAGCGCCGGTATCGCGACGCTTTGCAGCCCGGAGCCCACGCCATCCAGAATCTGGACCGGCGCAATGCCCCAGGGTGTCGTCAGCCATGCGGCGATCAATCCTCTGACCGGCAGCGTGACGAGTGTGGCGAGAATGACCCACCAGAATCCCCAGCGTCGGATGGCGCGATACGCATAGGCAGCGGCGATCAACATCACGACTTGTGAAATGACGAGGTTGGCCGCGGTGAGCTGGCTTGCGAGGCTGTGGTGATCGGCCGCAACCGCAAGGCTGTATAGCGGCAGCATCGCGGAGTTGCCGAGGCTGAACGCGGCCAGCGCGATGGCAAGTAGCCGCAGCGGCCGGTTCTGCAACAGCACGCGCACGCTCTGCGCACGCGCTTGCGAGCGATCTTTATCGTCGTCGTGCGCAAGGCCGCGTGCGTAGTGCCGATGGACCGCGCGCGAGGGAATGAGCAGCACCGATGCAATGCAAGCAACGCCGAAGACGGCGCTGAGCACGAACACATACGAGATGCCGAACCGCCATCCGGCCGCCCCGGAGAACAGGGCTGCCGCGATGTTGCCGGCATGATTCGCTACTTGATTGCGGCTGTATTGCAGGTCGAAGTTCTTTCGGCCGACCATCCCGAGTGTCAAGCCGGTCAACGTTGGACCCATGAGCGAACCCGCAACGGCGGTCGCGATCTGCGCCGACGCAATCGGCCAGTACCCGCGTGAAAGCCAGATCACGATCGCGGCGACAATCGTCAGTGCGCTGGCACCCACGACGAGGGAACGCCGATGGGAGATGGCATCGACAAGTGCACCCGCGGGTGTCGTGACGAGCATCGCGACGATCGCGCCCATCGTCAAGACGGAGCCGATCGTATCGGTGCGCCACCCGTGTTCCTGCAGATAAATGCCGAGGAAGGGGCCGGCACCCGCCTGGACATCGGCTGCAAAGAAACTGACCGCGAGTAGTGGGATGGTCGGCTTCACTCAAACGATTGGGTTGTGGCGTTACCCCGGTAGAGCATCTATCGTGCCCGCTCGATGACGCGCCGGCCGGTACGTGGCGGTTGCCCCACTGGCCGCGTGCTGGCTCAATTGCTTCCGGACTAAACTACCGGCAAGCAACGGCAAGAATCGCTACCCGACGCCGGTGCGCGCGGTGCGAGGGAAAGTCATGGAACGGGAGCTTCGCGTGAAGGAACAGAGCCAAGCCGTACATGCGCTTCCTGTCAAGCTCAAGAAAAACGATACGATCGAGAGTGCGTTTCGGCGCATTGCCCGGAACTGCCTCGCACAGGTGCACGGTAACGAACGCGGCGTCGGGTCGGGTCACGATGCTTCGTGCGTTCATCAAATGCGCGTGGGCCTGCGACGTTTGCGTTCCGCATTCGATCTTTTCGAGGGTGTCGTTTCGACGCCAACTTTCTTGCAGGAAGAACTGCGATGGATCGCGGGCGAACTCGGTGCCGCTCGCGACTGGGATGTCATGCTCAATTCGACGCTGCGCACGGCGTTCGATGGTGCCCCTGGCGATACCGACACAGGTGCGGTGACGCAAGCGGCCGCGGACATCGGTAAGCGCAATCGCGCGGCCGCCGCAGCGGCGGTCGGCTCTGCGCGCTATACGCGGCTCGCCATGGAGTTGACGCGTTGGGTCGATGAGGCGGGGTGGCGCGAGGAGATGAACGGCGACCAGCTCGCCGCACTCGATCGATCGATCGAGGCATTCGCCGGCGAGACGCTGCGCAAGCGGCACCGAAAGCTGATCAAGCGTGGCCGGCACCTGCCGGACCTCGATGCGCAGCGGCGTCACCGCGCGCGCATTGCCGCGAAGAAACTGCGCTATGCCACGGAGTTCTTCGGTTCGCTCTATCCGAACGAGGTCGTGCGCCATTACCTGCAGGCGCTCGGCAAGCTTCAGGACGACCTCGGCTGGCGCAACGATGTGGCGGTGGGAGAGGGCCTCCTCAAAGGATTGGCCTCGGACCACGAGCAGACCGCGGCCGGTGTGGCGTATGCGAGAGGCTATCTCGCGTCGCGCGTTGCGGCGGATCACGATTCGCTGAAGAAGTTGTGGAAGCGCTTTCGTCGCTTGTCGCCCCCGCACTGAAGTCTGCCGGGCGCTTCGGTTGCGTCTCCGAATCGAATGGTTATCGAGTCTGTGCAGTCGTCAGCAGGAGCCGATGCTCGGCCGGACCGGGCAGCAATGCCGCCGATTCGCCGCGGACCCATGCGCGGTGGCCGGCAAGAAAGTACGGCGACATCGGGCTGCCCGATTGGCCGCCGGGCATCTCGAAGAGCGCATCGCGCTCATGTCCGGGCGATATCACGAACCGTTCCGACGCGCCGAACGACGGCGCCTGTACACGCGGCATGTTCGCGTCGCCGGGCAGCGGCTCGCGCGGAGCCATCAGCAGGCCGCGCAGCATCGGCAGCCACGTGGGTATCATCCGCGCGAACGGATGCGCAATCGCCGCGCGGTTGCGCTCGCCCCAGCGCGCATCGGCAAGGCGTGTGCCGTCGCGCGTGACGACCTCGATACTCCGATCGATCCGGTCGAGCACGAATGCGTGCCAGTCGGCAACGCCCGGCGGAAGCCACGCATGATGCTGCGCGAGCGCTTCCATCACCGCGAGCGAGCGCGAGGTCGCGAGCCGATAGCGAAAATTCGGATCGCGTTTGGCGAGCGTCTCGTCGAGGCGGCCGAACCATGCGTCGTACATCGCCGCATGGAGCGTGCGAAGCAGCGTGTAGCCCACCGCGTCGGCATCGGCACGGCCATTCCATTGCTCGAGCAGGCGTCGATACTCGGCGCGCTGCGGGTGGCCGGCGAGCGCGTTCCCATCGAGTGCGTCGAGTGCGATGCGTCGCCATCGCTCGATCCAGAGCGCGCGATCGTCGATCTGCAGAGCGAGCATATCGCGCTCGGCGAAGTGCTCGTGCGCAAAAAGCGCGTCGCGGATTTGCGTTGCACGAGCGCCGACGTCGCTGCCTGCGTCGCCGATCGGTGATTGCGCGGCGCCGCTCAACTGTCGGCTGTTCGCGGTCCATAGGCGCGCTGCAGGCGGGTCGATGCGGCGCGGATAGTCGGTCGGATCGAGGTAGCCGTCCCACCCGCGGTACACGTTCGCGCGCACCGGTAAATCCGTCAGAGCGGGCGCCGCGGATGGCGCGGATGCCGGTGATGCAACGGCCCGGCGCGGCAACGGCCCGGCGAGCGTCCAGCCGATATGCCCGGCAGCGTCCGCAACGACGATGTTCTGCGTAGGGATTCCGCACGCCGCCGCGGCAGCCAGCGCCGACGGCACGTCGTCCGCATCGGCGAGCCGGCCGAGCCCGAGATTCACCGCGCGCGCGTCGTGCGCGGCCCAGCGGATCGCATAGCTGTGCCCGCCTGCCTGCAACATCGGTCCCCAGCGCGTATCGGCGACATCGAGTTCGGCGGCCGGCGCGCCGCGCACGTCGATCCGTTCGCGATGTACCCGCGCGCGCTCCCAATCGCCGTTCGGTGTGCGGTAGCGCAACGGGTCGTGCGGATCGACATCGAGTTCGACGACGTCGATGAAGTTGCCGTAGCTGTTCGTGAAGCCCCATGCGATACGGCCGTTGCTGCCGGCAACGATGCCGGGCGTGCCGGGCAGGCTGACGCCGGTCAATTGACGAACTACGCCGTTTCGATCGGGCGCGCGCAGCACGACGCGGTACCAGATATTCGGCAGCGACAGGCCGAGATGCATATCGTTGGCGACGATCGCGCGGCCGTCGACGCTTGCATTCCGATTGATCGCCCAGCTGTTGCTGCCGATCATGGAGGTGTCCAAGCCCGACGCACCGGGATCGAGCTCAGCAGTGCGCAGTGGCGCCGCAGGCAGCCAGTCAGGTGCGGGCGGTGGTGTCGGCGCGGCGGTACTCGTCGACGCGGCATCGGGCGCCGGCATCGAGTCGAGCGGCGCGTCCCAGTGGCTCGAGGTTGGCAGCAGAAATCGCAGCAGATCGGGCGACACGCGCTCGCTCAGTGCCGCGCGGGCCAGCGTGCGACGCAGTTCGCCGTACTGCAGATCGAAGTACATCGCGTAGACGACCAGCAGCGTGTCTTCGGCACGCCAGGATTGCGGCTGGCTTCTGAGCATCCAGTACTCGAATGGCCGGCTGCGCAGCGATGCGAGCCCGTCGTTGACGCCTGCCGCGTAGCGTTCGAGCAGCGCGCGCGAGTTGGAGTCGAGCGCTGCGGCAATCTGATGCGCACGGGCGCGGAACCGGTGCAACCGGTGAGTGCGGTCGAGTTCCACCGCGGCCGGCCCGATCAGAGCGGCGAGTTCGCCGGCCGCAACGCGGCGCAGCAGGTCCATTTGAAAGAAGCGATCTTGCGCATGGGCGAAGCCGGTGGCGTACGCGAGATCGGCGGAGCTGCCCGCGCTGATGGTCGGCACGCCGAGCGCGTCGCGCTCGATCGTGGCCTCGTGACTGAGCGCGGGCGCCGGGTACGTGCCGTCGAGCGAGGGCAGGCCCGCGCGCAAGAGCGCGCGTCCGCCGACGCCGGCCAGCGCGAGCAGCGCCGAACCCAACAACACAGCGACGATAGCGGCGCGAAGTATTCGGGAGGGCCTGCGCGGCCGTGCGACGCCAGGTGGCATGCCTTCAAGGCCCGGCTCGCTGACGCGCTTCACGACGTCGTCCGTCGTATAGCCCCTCTCTTTCATGAAGATGTTTCCTCTTTACGCACTCACGGCGCGGCGACCCGCATGAACGTATCATGATTCGTCGAAAGCGCGTGAGGAAGGGAAGCAACCGGAATGCTGCGCAGCGATCGTCGAGCAGACCCATACCTAAAGGTTCACCGATTGTTGCCGATATGCGGTTAACGCCTCGTTTGGCTCGTCGGCCGCCATGAACTTACTCACGCAGTCCAACCGTTGCCAGCACTCAGCGCTTGCAGACCGAAAGGCGATCTGAAGTGCGACGAATCGGTATCGCCCTCGGCGTGGCCGCCATGGCCGCACTGCTTCTGGTAGCGCTGTGCGGCTACCGGCAGCGGACGTCTGTGCCGGCGAGCGCGCCGAGACCGGCCGCCACGACCCTCACCGCATTGATCTGGGCTCCTGACTGGCCCCAGCAGATGCTTCAGATCGCGGCCGAGTTCATGCGGCTGAACCCGGATATCCGCGTGAACGTACAGTTCATGATTGGCGACACGGTCGAGGACAATATCAAGCCGCGAATCGCATCGGGCAATCTGCCCGATCTCGTTAGTGTCAACCCTAATGCCTATGCAGCCGAGCTGGCCGACGAGGGGGTGCTTGCCGATGTCGGCTCGACAGCGGCGTGGGCCAACATGCTCGGTCCGTTGAAGGAGGACTGGACCAGTCGCCACGGCAAGGATTTCGGCATATCCGGCGGCGTGGCGACGACGCCGATCTATTACAACAAGGCCATATTCGCAAAAGCCGGCATCAAGAATCTGCCGACGGATTTCCGAGCGTTCCTGCTGGTCTGCGAGCAGCTCAAGCGCGCGGGGTTCGTACCGATCATGCTCAACGGCGGGTTTCCGAACATGCTCGGGAACGGCCCGTTCGCTTCGGGCTTCGCCAACGATGTCGCGGCACGCGAGATCGGCTGGAAGCGGAAGATGGGCGACGGCTCGCTCGATCTGAATACTCCAGAGGTGGCCGACATCTTTGCCAAGATGCTGCTGTTGGTCGACCGCGGATACGTGCAGAAAGGTTTCATGGCCACCGATTACGATGGCGGCATCCAGCTTTTCAAGCAGGGCAAGGTCGCGATGGTCTTGCATGGCAGCTGGGCAGCCGGTCTGCTCCTGCACGGGAACCCATTCCAAGTCGGTGTTTTCATCCCGCCCTGGAACGCGCCCGGCAAGCTCGTCGTGCCCGTAATGGGCAGCGAAACCGGGTTTGCGGTCTGCGAGACGCCGCGCAAGGCGGCCGCCATGCGTTTTCTCGAATTCATCGCCGGAAAAGGTTTTTCCATTCTCCAACGAAAGCGCCACAACATTCCGCCGTTCGAGCATGTGACGGGACCGATCGTGACCGACCAGATCATGATCGACTACACCAACAGGGTCGGCCGCTTTCCCGTCACTTCGAGCCCGTACTATTCGGTGCTCCCTTCGAACTCGATCGAGGAGTTGCATCGGCTGATGCAGGATGTGCTACTCGGAAAGACGACGGCCACGGAAGCGGCGACGCTCCTCGACCAGTCGGTCAAGAATCAGGCAACGATGCACTATAAATGAACCCAATCATCGTTCCGCTGCGACGCATGTTCGCCTACCTTTCGCTGGATGTACTGCGCCGCGTCGAGATCCGCTACCGGCTGATGACGGCATTCGTCCTGCTTTCACTGCTGCCTTTGCTGATTTCGGGCTACATCTCCTATGCCGAATCCACGGCCGCAATCAAGGAGAAGGCGGAGATCTTTTCGAAGGAGGCGGTCAGGCAGGTATCGAAGAATATCGAATTGGAGATGGCGCAGATCGAGACCGAAAGCACTCATCTCATGCTGTCGGACAAGGTCCAGGATAGCCTCGTAAAAGCCGTCAGCGGTTCGGCGAAAGAACAAAGCGAGGCGCGGGAGCGGGTCACGAAGCTGTTGCTGGAACGCTATGGCTCGATGGATTTCATCAACCAGAAGTATCTGCTCGACAATCGCGATCGCATCATGGACACGCAGGCATTCGCGCTGCTGACCCACGACGTGATGCACTTGGTGGAGCGCGCCCGCAGCCTCAACGGGCGTCCCTACTGGGGCAGCTACGACATCGGCAGCGGGCGGCGGGATCTCGCCATGGCGCGAGCCATTATCGGTAAAAGCGGCAATCACCAGATCGGCAGCCTGGTTCTCATCATTCGTCCCGAACACTTCTCGGCGATCTTCAACGAATTCGCCGTAGGCAGCGGAACCCAGATTTGCGTTTTCGATGCCGGCGACAATCGCATCGTTCTGCGCGCGGGCGGAGGTTCGAGCGACCTCGGTGGCCTGGCTCCGCCCGAGCTGGTCAAGAAGATAGCCAACCGGCAACCTAATCGCAGCTCGAACGGTTTCATCGATTTCACAGGCAACGGTGGCGGCCACTACCTTGCCACGTACACGGGAATTCCCGGTACTTCGTGGTTCGTCATCAGTGCGATTGCGGAACAGAAGCTGACTGGGGAGGCGCAGTCGGCCCGCAACGAAATCATCCTGGTCGGCATATCGGGTCTTTTGCTTTCGATTTTTCTCGCCTACTTCATTTCGCACAGCATTACAGGGCCGCTGAACGAGCTCGTACGCAAGATGGACGATACGGGCAACGAGGCAGGGGCGGGCGCCGACGCGTTGGCGCAGGCAAGCGGCGATGCGCGTCGCGTCGACGAGTTGGGAAGATTGGCGCAACGGTTCGAACGGATGAGCGCCGCGATCGGCCAGAAAATCCAGAAGATCAATGAAATCAACGCATCTCTCGAGGAGACCGTCGCTGATAGAACGGTAGCGCTAACGAGGCGGGAGCGGGCTTTTCGGACCCTCATCGAAAACTCGCCTGACACGATCACTCGCTACGACCGGGATTTCCGCCGCACTTACGCCAATCCGGCCTTTTGCGCGATGGCTGGATGCACGCTCGAAGAAGCGCTCGGCAAGCGGCCCTCCGAATTTCCGGGCGGCGCGGACACGCTGCGCTACGAATACAAGATAGGCGAAGCGATTTCGTCCGGGAAAAGGACGCAATTCGAATTGAAATGGACGGGCGAGAATGGGCGGGAGCAATGCTCGCACATTTCTCTGACGCCGGAAATCGACTCCTCGGGCAACGTCAGTTCCGTGCTTGCCATCGGCCGCGATCTGTCGGACCGCTTGGTGTTCGAGGAAACCATCTGGAAGCAAGCCAATTTCGATGCCCTGACCAGATTGCCCAATCGTCAGATGTTTCATAACCGCTTGGAGCACGAGGCGCGGTTATCCGAAAGTTGCGGCAAGCAAATGGCGTTGATGTTGATCGACCTCGATCGCTTCAAGGAGGTCAACGACTCTCTCGGGCACGACAAGGGGGATGTTTTGCTGATCGAGGCCGCCCGGCGAATCAGCTCGTGTGTCCGGGACTCGGATACGGTCGCCCGTCTTGGCGGCGACGAATTCACGATCATTTTGCCTAGGCTTGACGACACGGCAAGTGTCGGAGCGATTGCCGGCGCGATCATCGAGAAGCTGGTCGAGCCATTCGATCTAGGTTCGGACGAGGCTTTCATTTCGGCGAGCATCGGCGTGACGATCTATCCGGACGATGCGGCCGAGCTCGACGTGCTGTTCAAGAATGTCGATCAGGCCATGTACTCGGCTAAAAATGCCGGGCGCAACCGCGTGGGCTACTTCACGCCCGATCTGCGCGTCGCCGCGCAAAAGCGCCTTCGCTTGACGAGCGATCTACGGGCCGCGATCCAGGGCAATCAGTTCCAGGTCTACTATCAGCCGATCGTCGATCTCGCGACGGGGGAGATCCGCAAGGCGGAGGCGCTGATCCGCTGGCTGCATCCCGAGCGCGGGATGGTGAGCCCTCACGACTTCATTCCGTTGGCCGAAGAAACGGGCCTCATCGTCGCGATCGGCGATTGGGTCTTCAAACAGGCGGTGCAGTGCGCGCGGCAATGGCGCGACCGCTTCGACCCGGCCTTTCAGATCAGCGTCAACATGTCGCCCGTGCAGATTCGACAAGACAGCCAGGTTTGCGCTCACTGGTCGGATTATCTCGCGCAGGAAGGCATGCCCGGTCAAAGCATCGCCGTTGAAATCACCGAGGGTCTCTTGCTCGATGCCGAGCTCAACGAAAAGCTTTTGACGTTCCGCGACGCCGGAATCCGCGTGTCGATCGACGACTTCGGCACCGGCTATTCGTCATTGGCTTATTTGAAGCGATTCGATATCGATTACCTGAAGATCGATCGGTCGTTCGTTCACAACGTTGGATTCGACGGCAACAATCAGGCGCTTTGCGAGGCCATGGTGGTCCTGGCGCACAAGCTGGGATTGCAAGTCATTGCGGAGGGCGTGGAGACGACGGAGCAACGCGATTTTCTGCGTGCCATCGGGTGCGACTTTGCCCAGGGTTTCCTATATTCGCAGCCCGTTGCGCCCGGGCAGTTCGAAGTGCTCGTATGGCCGAGCTTCGGCGAGCAGGCGGGCGCCGGACGGCTGCTCACGGAGTGGCCGATGTAATCGGTGTTGTGACCTTGACTTCGTCCCGGGGGGAACTAGATTCCAACCAGCTACTCGAGCTACGCGTCGCTCGAGACAAGAAAGGGGGGCGATCATGATCCCGTGGGAAATCGAAGGCACCGAATTAATCAGCTGCAATTGTTCATACGGTTGCCCTTGCCAGTTCAGCGCAACGCCTACCCATGGCTTTTGCGAAGCGATGGGGGCCATTTCCATCAGCAGCGGTTATTACGGCGACGTGCACCTTGACGGCGTCAAGATCGCGGTCGTTTTTCAGTGGCCGGGGCCCATTCACGAGGGTAAGGGGAAATGCCAGCCGGTCGTCGACGAGCGGACAAGTCCCGAGCAACGCGAAGCGATCCTGAAAATCATGACGGGGCAGGACACCGAGCCGTTCGCAACGATGTTCTCGGTCTACGCTTCGACGCTCGAGCAGGCATTCGATCCGATCTTCACGAAGATCGAGTTCGACGTGGACGTCGATGCCAGGCGTGGGCGCGTTCATGTCGACGGGGTATTCGATCTCGCTGGGGAGCCGATTCGCAATATCGTGACCGGCGCCGAGCATCGCGCCCGGATCGATCTACCGCAAGGTTTCGAGTATGAGCTGGCCGAGATCGGCTCGGGCGCGGGCCGCTCCGAGGGCAATATCACGCTCGATTTCAAGGGCACTTACGCGCAGTTCGCGCGGCTGCACATGAACAACAAGGGCTTGATCCGGCATCGCGCTGCCGCATGAGCCGTATCGACGATCTGCTTCGGCGCGAGCGCGCCATCACCGCGTTCGGCTTGATTGCGGTTGTCGCGTTGTCGTGGTCCTATCTCTGGTCTGGCGCGGGCATGGGCATGTCCGCGCTGCGCATGACTTCGATCGCACTGTTTCCCCATCTCTTGACCGATCGCGCGGGCAGCATGGATCCCTCCTTGCCGACCGCGATTCTCATGTGGTGGACGATGATGATCGCGATGATGACGCCCAGTGCCGCGCCGCTCGTCCTGTTGTATCGACGCGTATTACGGCACTACGGCGCTGCCGGGACGGGTACGGCGGTGCCTTCGCTCATGCTGTTGGCCGGCTATCTGGCGACGTGGCTCGCATTCTCGATCGGCATGGCGTTGTTGCAGAACATTTTGCAGCCGACAGGGCTCATGTCCGACATGATGCTTTGGTCGCGGAGTGCGTTGTTTTCGGCGATCGTGCTGGTCGCTGCCGGGCTTTATCAATTCTCGCCATTCAAACGTGCATGCCTCGCGCAATGCCGGTCGCCGGTGAATTTCCTCATGACGCATTGGCGCCCCGGTGTCTTCGGCAGTTTGATGCTCGGGATGCGCCACGGCGCTTATTGCGTGGGGTGCTGCTGGATGCTGATGGCGCTGCTGTTCGTTGGCGGAATCATGAATCTCGTCTGGATTGCGGCGCTGTCGTTTTTTGTGTTCGTGGAAAAGCTTTTGCCTGGCGGCGAGTACGTGGGACGCGCGCTGGGTGCGGTGTTGATCGTTTGGGCGGGGGTGACGTTGATGGTATGACCGGCGAACGCATTAATCCGAGCCCAGCAGCGTTACGCCGTAGTCCGGGGCGTCGCACGCGTGCAGCGCTGCAATTCGGAAACGACCGCCTCGAACGAAGGCCGGCTCGCGGCGTCTTCGCTCAGACACGCCGCCGCGAGCGCTTCGAGTCCGCTCGCCAGAGGCGCCGTTCGCTCGGTGCAGCATGCGATCAGCTCTTCGAGCAAATAGCCGAATGCCCGTACCTCCAGCCGTTGCAACGCCGACCCAAGTCTTCGATCCGCGGTGTCGTACAAAGACGCCGCCCCGAAATCTCCCAACAACGCCCGTCCGCCACCGCGGTGCAAGATGTTGTGCGCGTAGAGATCGCCATGCATGATGCCGCGCTCATGCAGATGTCGAGCAGCCGACGCAATGCCATAGGCGATATCGCATGCCGCCGCTGCATCGAACCGCACATCGGCCGGATATATGTCGCGTGTGCAGGAATCAAGGCTCGGCGGCCCCGCCAGATTGGCGAACGCAGGGTCGATCAGCTCCATGACCAGGCCGTGCTGGCCCATGGGGTGGCCCGTTACCCTACCGAGCACAGGAATCAGATTCGCGTGGCGTCCCGCATGAATGCACGCGGCCATCTCACGGTCCGGCAAACCGTCGCTCGTGACCGCGCCTTTGAAAAGCTTCACCGCGACCGATCGCGCATCGCGCTCCTCACCTTGAACACGCAGCTTGGCGCGATAAATGATGCCCGACGCGCCTTCGCCGAGCTTTTCATCGAGGACGAGCGATTCCCAGTGAATATCGGCGATCGTCGTTTCGGCCGAGGCCGCTGCTTCGAGCGATGCGCCGAACGGGTTGCCGGCGTAGGCCAGCCACGACAGGCGCGGCAAGTCGGCGAGCCATTCGGGTAGCGCTGCCAGCCGATTCGCCGAAAGACGCAGAAGTTCGAGCCGGGTGCAGGCAGCCATTTCGTCTGGCAGCGCGCTGAGCCGGTTACCCGCAAGCATCAACTTTTGCAGCAGCGAACACTGTCCAAGTTCGGCTGGCAGCACCTCGACCTCGTTGTCCGTCAGAATCAGCCAGCGCAGCTCACGCGGCAGCGATTTGGCCGACACGCGGCGTATCCGGTTCGCCTTGAAGCCGACCATGCCGAGTTTCCGGCATTCGCCAAGGACATCGGGCAATTCGGTGAAGCGGTTATTCGAGGCGAAAAGGATGCGCAGTTTCGTTAGCCGGGGCAAATCGTCGGGCAGCGTCGACAGTGCATTTCCCGAAAGGTCGAGGACTTCGAGCGTCTCGGCAAGCGAGAAAATTTCGCGCGGGAACTCGGTCAGCCCGCAACCAAGCTTCAGTTCACGGGCTCCGATGAGTTGTCCGGCCTGCAGTTGTTCAAGGGAGGCGTTCACTATGGCAAGCGGTATCCGAAAAGCGGGGGATGGGTCGGCGCAACGCCGCCCATTCTACTATCGGACGATCGGCCTTCGCCTCCGGCGGCGCGGTTGCCCGCCTCAATCGGCAACCCTTCCCGCATAGGCGATGCAGCGCCGGGCGAGCACCTCTGTGGGATCCACGAGTTGCGCACGCCGCCCCGCTCGGCCGATGAATACGCCGCTGGGCACCAGCAACGGAAGCTCGGTGCATCCGAGAATCATGACTTCGATGCCTGCGTCGAGCAGCCCCTCGATGGCCGCGCGAATGTCGTCCTGACATTGGCCGGTCGTAAAGCCCGCTTTCACCCCTTTCTCGCCGTAGATGGCGGCCATCACGCGCGCCTGGAGTGCCGGCTCGGGCGCAACCAGATTCAACCCGGACGCCGCGAGCGCTGTCCGATAGACACCGCTTTCGATTGTGCCCGAGGTGGCCAGCACGCCGATATTGCGCACAGAGGGAAACGTCTCGCGCAGATAGTCGACCGTGACACTCAGCATGTTCACGATCGGTATCCCGAGATACGGCTCGATCCGATCGACGAACGCGTGGGCGGTGTTGCAAGGAATCGCGATGATGTCCGCTCCCCCATCCTCTAGCTTTTTGCATGTCGCATAGAGAGACACGGTCGGGTCGGCGCCGTCGCCGATCAGGTTCGCCGTCCGGTCCGGAATCTGCGGGTTGTGCTCGACCAGCAGCTTGATATGGTCTTGATCGCGCGAGGCCGGCGTATGGCGGACGATCTTGTTCAGGAAATCGACGGTGGCGGCCGGCCCGACCCCACCGACTACCCCGACCTTGAACACCGGCGACGGTGAATCGAGGCACCCCGACACGATGTATTGCGCATACGCCATGTTGGAATCGATGACCGGGACGCCGCCGGCCGCGATCGAATCCGGGAGAAGCGGAATCTCCGTCATGCCGGGCACGATGACCTCCGCACCCTGGTCCGCGAGGTCCAGGCATGCGCGGCGCAGCAGTTCGACCGGACGTCCGTGCAGATTGCCGCGTTTGATGCCGTCGCGTCCGTAGACGGCTTGCGTCACGAGATCGATCCCCTCGTGCAACCGCGGGTGCAGCACTTCGAACCGCGGCGCGCCAAAGTATCGTTCGAACAATCGATGTTCGCGCGTGTAATCGGATGCCAAAACCCCGATACGCCGGGCATGGGGGTGCTCGTTCCGTACATGGCTGCGGACCGCCTCGACGATGTTGGCAATCCGCAGATTCGTGTTCTCGTTCAGTTCGTCGATGAACGTATGACTGAGAAAGCATGGCAGTACGATCGTCGTCACACCGCGTTTTTCGAAATCGCGAATCATGTCGAAGATATAGAGCTTGCGTGCGGTTGTCGCGGCACTGCCTGTGCCGGAACACCGGAACGGATACTGCTCGAATATCGCGTCGGCATGATCGGCGTCGGACGCGGCGGGCGTTGCCTGGGCAAGCTTGAAGAAAACGTCGGCGCCGGCCAACGGGCCCAGGCCCCCGATGACCCCATATTTGCGTCGCTTTTCCGGCATTCGCGTGATCATCGTATTTCTGCCGCGTGCCGATCGAATTGTGCTTCGTCCGATGTGCCGGGACGCGCCTTTTCCCATTTGGCGATGACGGCCGTCGCAACGCTATTGCCAATGACGTTGGTCATGGTACGGCCCATGTCGAGCACCTGGTCGATGGCGAGAACCATCGCCACGCCGGCGGCAGGCAGATGGAAAAGCGGCGCAACGGCAGCCACGACGACCACCGATCCGCGCGGCACGCTCGCCATGCCTTTACTGCTCAGCATGAGAATCAGCAACATGAAGATCTGCTGCGAGAGCGGCATCTGAATGCCGAACGCCTGAGCAATGAAAATGGCCGCGAACGCTTGATACATCATCGAGCCATCGAGATTGAACGCGTAGCCCAGCGGGAGCGTGAAGCCGACCACCTTTTTATCGACGCCGAATTTCTCGAGTTGCTCGGTCAGGGCCGGATACGCTGCTTCGCTGCTGGCCGTCGAGAACGCGAGCATCGCCGGCTGGCGTACCGCTTTGAGCAAAGCTCCGATACGCCGCCCGAGAAAGAGATAACCGAGGCCGATCAGAATGGCCCACAGCGCGAACAGCCCCAGATAGAACGAGCCGATGAGTTTCCCGTAGGTATAGAGCACGTCGAGACCGCGTAGCGTGACTGCCGAAGCGATGGCCCCGAAGACGCCGAACGGCGCGGCGCGCATGACGTAATCGGTCAGTCGCAACATGACGGGGACCATTCCATCGATCGCCTGGATGACGATGGCGACGCGGGCATCACGCTTGAGCGCGCCCAGCGCGAGACCGAGAAAAATAGCGAATACGAGGATCTGCAAGATATCGTTGCGCGCCATCGCGTCGACAAGGCTCGTCGGAAATGCATGCGTGATCACGTCTTTGGCATTCAGTGCCGATGTGTTGAGCCCGGTGCTGATTTCGCCGGCGCCCGCGATCAGGTGAAGACCGGCACCCGGCTGCAATGCGTTGGCCATCAGGAGTCCGAGACTCAGCGAGACCAGGGAGGCGCAGACGAACCAACCGATCGAGCGCAGGCCGATGCGGCCGACATCCTGACCGCCGTCCATACCGGCGAGCCCCGATACGAGCGTGGCAAAGACGAGCGGCGCGATGATCATCTTGATCAGCCGAAGAAAAATGTCGGTGACGATCGAGAAGTATCCGGCGACGGTCTTCAGCGTGGCCGCATCCGAAAAGCCCGTATGACAAAGATAGCCGGCGATGACGCCGAGGAGCATGCCGGCTGCGATGCTGAGGGTAAGTCGATTTTTCATGGGTCCGTCCGTGGTTGGCGCGGCAGCGTCGCAGGACGACCGGCTCGCGCGGAGAAGGCTGAGCGGACGCTGGGCCAAGGCGTCGCGTTCAGCACACGAACGGATGGTAGGCGGGTCAAAAAAGCCGGCGATGCGGCTCCGACATGTGCCTATGCGAGATTCGCATAAGCCGGGAAAGCCCTATCCGAGGGCGGCGGCTCCCGCGCGCAGATGGTGCCAAAGCGTATCGAGAAACTCGCTACGGTTCGACGAATCCCGGTAGACGCGCAATTCGATCTGCAGATGCCAGGCGGTGCCTCCGGCCGGCACGAGGTCCCCGGCCGCAAGTTCGGCGGTAATGGCGCTCTTGGGCAGCCAGGCCACGCCTTCGCCTTCGACGACGAGTTTCTTGAGCACTTCGGCCATGTCGGACTCGTAATGCAGTTGCAGCGCCGGGGCGTCCGACGCCCTCGCGAGAAGCAGCGCCAGACAGCGCCCGAAGTAGCTCGTATTCGTGTACGAAATGAGGGGAAGCGGCTGCTTTTTCGTGCCGGGCAGGCGAAAGAGCGGTGCAAGGCGCGCGTTCGGTCGGCTGATGGGCATCAGCGTATCGATCCCGACGGTCACGTGCTCGTACCGTGCGGGATCGAGGTGCAGCGGCAGCTCGGGATGATGATAGGCGAACATGAGCTCGCAATTGCCATTGACGAGCATCAGTATCGAATCATGGACGTTCGTGGGAATGACGCGTGCGCGCACATCGCCGAGGCGGGCGGACAGCGCCTTGAGCCAGGCCGGCAAAAAATTGAGCGCGATCGTGTGACCCGCGGCGATTTGCAGACTTTTGCCCGCGATGCGCTGTTCGGTGCGGATGATCGCCCGCGTATCGAACAGCTTGGCGAGAATATCGTCGGCCACTTCGCGAAATAGCTGCCCCGCCGGTGTCAGGACAGGCGGAAAGCTGCTGCGATCGATCAGCTCCGCGCCGATCCATTGTTCGAGAGACTGGATGCGGCGGCTGAAACCCGACTGCGTCACGTTGCGAAACTCGGCCGCTCGCGAAAAGCTTTGATATTGCGCGAGGGCGATGAAATCCTCGATCCACTTGATTTCCATGGCTGACCGTCGGGGCGGGAGGGGCGGAAGGGGCGCAAGGGCCGCTTGGTGTGAAGGTTCTCATTATGCACACGTTCCCCCCGAGTCAACGGTGGCCATGGGCCGTGGCGCATCACGTGCTGAACGGCATGCAGCACTGAGCCGGGGCGAGCGGGTCGCTCAACTGGGCTTCGAACGAAGTGAAAAGCGCCTCTTCGAGCACGTTCCAGTGCGCACCGTGCCGAAATGGCGCGGAGTGCGCATGCCAGCAGGAAACGGCGGCCTTGTCGCCGAATTTCTGTGAAGCCAGCGCGACCAAGCCCCACGGATAGTCATGTGCCGGCAAGTCGAGCCATGCCTGGCAATTTTGCTTCATCCAGGTCCCATAGAACGCGGCGCTGGTGTGTCCCGGGACGCCGATATCGGAGAGGATCGGAAATATCTGCGCGACAGCCGTCGGGTAAAAAGACTGGTCGGCCAGATGCTGCGTGCTGGGCTCGTACTTCCCCGAAGACCAGAACACCTTGACGATGGCGCTCGATAGCCGGTCCGCCTGGCTTCGCCACTTTCCCGCGCCGCGGGCGTCGCCGATGCGCGCGCGATAGGCGCTCAATGTCCGCATCGCGTCATGGACTTCGACGTTATCCATCAGCAACGCGACGTGTAGGGTCGACGATATTTGATAAACACCTGTCTTTGGATCGTAAAGGCGTGCCAGGTAAGTGGTTGACTTGTCCAGGCTCGACTGCCAGTTGGGCGGCATCTTTGGAGAGGGCGAATAGCGGGCCAGCAGCTCGATCCATAGCGCGAGTGCCGAATCGTCCGCATCGGCGTGCGCGCACGACGCGATGTTCCCGTTGCGCTCGCAAAAGCGGTCGAACGTTCCATCGGCGTTTTGCCGTGGCATCAGCCATTCGATCCATTTGAGCGCGGCGCTTCGCACATCGGCGTGCGCGGCGTCGGCACTGATCAGTGCCTTGGCTGCGAAATACGGATCGACGACATCGCCGTGCAGCAGCACGGTGATGGCACCGTCGGGCCGCTGGTAGCCGAGCAGGAGGGGCTCGGCTGCGGGCGTTGGTGCGGTGAGCAGGCACGAGGACACGATCGACGCTATGCCAGTGCGCAACAGTCGGAGCCCCATCCGCCCATTCGAGCGGTATGAGGCGCTTGCCGCCAGCGGCGGCGGAACTGCAAAGTATTTATGGCGCATTGATCAAGGTCCCGACGAGGTTGTTGGCAAGGGGGCTGCCAAGTCCGGTGACATAGTCGTATCCGGGCACGGCCGTGCATAACGTTCCGCACGAACCGTTGGTACCCGAGAGAATGTCGTGGTAATTCGTTGCCGCTGCAGTAGCCCCAGCGCCGTACACCATTCCATTGATGGTGCTCACGGCGTTCAGGGTCGTTTTTCCATTGGCGACGCGTACCCCGTTCGCGATCGCGAGCAGGCCTGACCATTGCGGCGCTCCGGCGCTCGTGCCGCCAACGACGAACCAACCGGTTTGCCCTTGATAGCCGTAGGCGTCGTACACCGCGAAGCCCGATGCCGGGTCCGCACTGTATGCGACATCCGGCACGCCTCGCGCACCGATCGAATCGCCTGGAATGGCGAAGCTCGACTGATAAGCGGGTTCTGCCTCATAGGCGCTTTGTCCTCCGCCGCTTCCGGACCACGCTTTTTCTCCGAGGTAGTTTCCGCTGGCGTCGACGCTGATCGAGGTTCCCCCTACGGCGAGCACGTACGGCGATGCCGCGGGGTAATCGACCGTGGCGCCTCCGTCGCCCGATGCGGCGACGAACGAGACGCCGTTGGCACTGATGAACTGCCCGTCATACTGCGTTTCGGACAAAAACTCCGGCCCGCCCCAACTCATCGCCACGACGTTGGCGCCCGCACCGCGCGGCTTCGGCGCTACCGCCATCGCGACGGCACTCATGAGGTCCTGGAAGCTGTTGGATGCGGCTTCGACCAGCACGATCTTCGCCTGTGGGGCGATTGCGTGCGCCCATTCGACATCGAGGGAGCTTTCGAGCGCCCAGCCAGGATCCGCCCGCAGGCGGTGTTTGCTGACGCCGCTGTATAGCTTGGAGAAGCAGCCGTTCCCGGTCGTGCACGCGGGCAGACCGAACGTGTTGTCGAACACCTTCAGGCTCGACTCGGCATCGGGATTGTCATATGCGTCGACGATCGCGATCACCTGGCCGCTGCCTTGGCCGCCTTGGGGGAGTTGGTCGATGCCGTAGAAGCGGCGAATCTGCTGCGGCGATAGACCGTTCGGCCCCAGGGCCGTATTTCCATGCACATGAAACGGCGGCCGGGTGTAGCCGACAGGCGGACGAGCGGATTGTTGCGCGAGCACCGGTTGAGCGCCGAAGAAGGCGGCCGCACAACCGATCAAAATCGACGCAACGGGGCGGAACGAGCTCTGCATGAGGCAGCCTCCGAAGATTCCCAATACCAGGTGGCGTGCTCCCGTCGCATAACGGCGGGGAGCACGCCAGTGAGTGAACGCACGCGCTCAGGGAGCCTTGGCGCTCGTGAAGGTCAATGACGTTCCGGCTCCCGCGATTACGAGCCAGTTCGTCGCATCGGTGGCCACGACCGTTGCCGAGCCGCTCGTCACGACGGGCAGCAGGTAGGCGGACTTCGGCAGAAGCCACGTCATGTCCTGCAGTCCAGCCGGGTTGGAAGCGTTGAACGACCAGCCGGCTCCGTTGTCGGTTGCTGCCCAGGTCGTCTGCAGACGGCGCTTGCCGAACTTCGCGAGATCGTCGAACTTGTACCACTTGAACTGGCCTGCGGCGGCAAGCTGATTGGCGTACGTGAATATGCTCGCAAGCGTGTTCGTATAGAAGATTGCGCCCTGCGGATGCATGTACACCATTCTCGTCGTGCGGTTCGCCACATTGAAATTCATCAGCGAGAGGTACCAGTTGGTGACATCGGCGGTCGGTACGTTGTACTGCTGGAACTCGTCGAACGTCGCGTACACGCCGAACGGCGAGACGGGAATCGCCCAGATATTGGGCGTCAGCAACGCACCGTTACGATAGGCGCGCGTCGGTCCCATCCCCGTGTGCCCGGTAAAGTAGTAGCTGGAGTAGCCGTTGTTCTGCAGCCAGGCGATGGCCCACGTCGGTGCATTGCCCTCCGGCGCGGCCCACTCGATGTCGGGCGTACCGTCCACCTTTTGCATGGCGGAGTGATTGAGTACCAGGTATTGCTCGAACGTGCTCTCGTTGGTCTCGCTCGCGTTGAAGCCCCAGTAATCGTGCATCCAGCCGCCTTGGCTGCCGACGTTGTGCCCCAGCTTGATCAGGTAATGCATCAGGTTTTGCGCTGACGAATTATTGAGAATATTGATTCCCAATCCATCGCCGACGGTCACGCTATCCGGGCCGGCTGTGACCGAAATGGTAAATGGACCGTTCTTCCATACGTTGTAGTTCTTCAGTTGCTGCGCGGGCTGAATGGCATCCTTCTCGCAGAAGTGCCAGTCGATGATCATGCCGCCCAGGGCTTTCGGCTGCAGCGAGAGCATTGGCATATGCAGGAGGTCGACCGCGAAGTAATTCAACATGCCGTGCAGCGGCATCCCGTCCGTCTGTCCCTCCAGATAGGAGAGCGGCATGTTGACGAAAAGCACACCTCCGTTGCCATATTGTTGGTAACCCGCCACGAGTCCGAAATTCGGCGAAGTCAACAGCGTCGTGCCGTTGTAGGTCCCTTGCGTGACGAAGCTCGGATAGGTCAGGAACCCATAGACGTAGCCGGAGATGCCTTCGAGCACGTCTGCCGTCGCGGCTGTACTCGCCAAGGGCGCCGCGATCTTGAGCGTCGTCGAAGTCGTCGTCGTGGTCGATGTAGGCGAGTAGGTGCCGTGCTTGACCGACGGACCGGTTTTCACCGCGCCGAGATTCAAGCTGGTCGCGCTCACCGTTCCGGTCGAAGTCGTCCGATAGTTGAAATAGGCTTGATGGTTATACCCTGTCAGCCCGCCGGGGTTCGATAGGCTCGGCTGGAGAAACAACGATTGTGTGGATGTCTGCAAAGACGGTGTACTGGTCGTGGAGGTCGACGTCGCAGTCATCGTCGTCGCGGCTGCTGTGGTGCCGCTGCCGTTCCAGGTCATGGATTTCCCCGGCGGGACCAGCAGCGTACGCAACGTGCTGCCCATCCCCGTCACGGGGCCGAGGCCGATCATGTTGCCGAGAAGCGAGTCATAGAGCACGTAATTGACGCCTGCCATGTCGCTGAATCTCGACTGCGGTATCGGGTAAAAGCCGGCCGCGTTCAGGGCGCCGAAGTCATAGACCAGCATGACGCGGCCGCCGTTGAGCGCATAGTTGTGAATCGCGCTCACGAGCGTGTCGTCGGCGGTGGTATGGATCTGATCGGGCAAGATCAGTCCTCTGTACTGCTGAGGCAACGATGCGACCGTCTGCTCGAATGCAGTGTCGTTGATCAGCGTGATTTGCACGCCGTCTTCGGATGCCGCATCGAGCCATGCGGACACTCGAGGATCGGGCAGCGCAAAGTTGTCGGGCAATAGCAGCAGCAATTGATTCGTTGCTGCATTGGCGAAGCCGGCTGGAACCAGCAAGCAGAGCGCGAGTGCGTACAGCACGCGCCGGATGAAGACCGATATGCTGAACATGAACATCTCCTTGACTAGTTCGACCAATTGCCATCCCGCCTGACGTGCTGAGTGTGCGGCCGGGGAATACTTGCGGTGATTCACCTTCGAAACCCTGCGCGGCCATCAACGTACCGATTCACGCCGGGCCAGCTCGCGCAGTAGCTGTACAAGCCCAGCAGGAGGCCGAGCAGAAGCGGGGCCCCCAGGACAAAAAAGCAGAGCGGAACAAAAAGCAAAGACCCGTAAAAGACGATGCTGGCGTGAAGCGCAAGAAAAAAAGGCGCGATCGCAAGGAAGTAGCCGACGATCAAGAGCGTCGCGAGCGTCTTTTGCGTCAGCGTGAAATTCAGCGTGTAATACGTCAGCGACATCGTGATGGGAATGATCTTTATTCCGATCATTTGCGTCAGGACCATCTCGCGCATATGTTCTTGCGCGGAGTACGGAAAGCTGTTCGAAGACGGCAGGAAGTACATGCAAACGGCGAACTGGACAGCCGCGAGCGCACGTACGAGGTAAGCGACGGGAAGCCATCGTTCCTTGTGCACGAAGGTCGCCCCAAACGCGCCCATGCAGGCGAGCGCCGTGAGCACCAAGAGCACTTTCCCGGGGGATCGACCGACCCATTGCAGCACGACCGCGGGCGAGGCGAGCCAAGCACCGTCGTCGCGAATGTCGGCGATCCTCATCGGTACGTCGACCCAGCGGCTTGCATACGCGAAGGCGGCGGACCAATACTGCAGGACCGACCGCCACGTGTAAGCCAGCACGACATACGACGCGGGCAGCAGCAACAGCGACGACATCAACCAATGCCACGGCGACGCGAGGGCGCTCACGGAACGATCGTATTCGCTGCTGCCTTCGAATGACTTCATGGCTGCGCTCACCAGGAATGGAACAGGCTGATTTCAAAACCGCGCCGGCTGTAGAACGGGTTGTGATAAGCGTTGAACTCGAGCTGCGCGCCCCACGTCTTGGTGAGCCAGTAGCGCCATTGCACGTCGATTTCGTTACTGCGGAAGTCCACGATCTGGCTGCCCGCGCCAATGGCTTGATACGCCTCGCGCCCGAACGAGCCGCGGATACCGAGAACGCTTTTGCCGATCGTGCCGTACGAAACGGCGGCGTAGTAGGCGGGTGCCTTGACGGAGCCAGGCGCATCGACGTTGTAGTTCATGCCGATCTCGCCGATCAGCTTCGGCGTTGCGTACCAGATGACGCCGGCGTGATAGAGCTGATCTCGATGCCCGCTGCGATTCCAGGCGTAGCCCGCACCCAGCGACAGCACCAGGTTGCGTTGCGGCAGCACTTTCCTGTTGAGCGACAGGTCCACACGCTCGCTCGGCAAGATCGTGCCCGACGTCGTGCCGGAAAAGCCGATTGCGCCAAACCAGTCCGCATCGAAATCGCGCACGTAATTGACGGCGCCGAATGTCGTGCTTTGACCGAAGCGGCGCAACTGGGACAGCTCGCCGGTGACTGTCTGAGTGCCGAATTGATGCAGGCCCCGCAAGCGGACGCCATACCAATCCCCGTAGTTGTTGGTGACGTACGCCCTCGAGTAGCCGAGGTCCAATTCGGAACGGCTCGCGCTCGGCGGCGCGACGTGCTCGGCGACGGCATTGGATAGTTCTCCCTCGCTCGGCCGGTTCGGCACATCTGCGAGCAATGGCGGAGATGCGCCATTGGGAGATGCGCCATTGCTCGCAGCGGCAGCGGCCTTGTCTTTGGCCAACGCATCCGCGGCCTGCTGCTCGAGAGACTGCGCACATGTCATCGATGACGCCGTGAGAAAAAAAACAGCGGCGACTGCGTCCCGCGCGCGCCCCGATCCGGTCGATTTCGTTTTTCTTAGTTGCATTCCCGCCCCCCGCCGCCTGAAACATCGAACGCCGTGCTCGCCATACTCGCTTCGTCGAACCGGCCGGTCCGTTCTGCAATCAATTGGCCGAAAACACAGACGCCGCCTTGAATGCCGATCTCCGAGGCGCATACGCTGACGGCGTTGTCGGCGCGACCGATCCAGGCGCGATCGATCCATAGCGGCCCGTCGACACTGAGCACACCGTCCACTACGCAGTCGCGGCGCAGCCGTGCTTCGCGCCGGGCAAACACGGCGCCGCGCACCATGGCGCCGGCACCTACTTCGATGCTGCCTGCCTTGATGCTGCCTCGAACGAGGCTCGACTCGCCGATATGGAGCGATCCGTTGACGACCAGATCGGCCTCCACGAGCGCGTGGGCGGGCAATCGCAGATTGCCGAAAACCAAATAGCGTGACGTGCCGGCGCGGTGCTGAATCCCAGCCAGCAGGCGGGTCATCGAGACGGCATCGAGTTGGTCCGCGCGATGCTCGGCTGGCGGATCGCGCGGCGCACCGAAAACGATCGGCATCCCGTGCAGATGCCGAAAACGGCAGGCGCTGCGCACTCGCATCGTCGATGCCGCGACGACGCCTATGAAATCCTCGCGATCGGAATCGATGTGCGGTAGGTACATCCTGCCTTCGGTGCACGATGTCAACCGCGATGCATCGATCGGCACGTCTTCGTCGATCGCCAACGGTGCGACATCGCGCGACGCGCACAGCTCCGCGATGAGCGGAACGAACGGCAAAACGAACAAGCCGGCGAGAAGCAGTACAAACAGAATCGCGCTCACCGCTCACCTCGCTTTGGAAGGTTTGCGGAAGCGCTCGGTCTTATCCCATCGCAGTTCGCGCTTGAACAGCGCGTCGAGCACGAGCCCCGACAGCGCCGAGAGCACGCATGCAATGGTCACGCCGAATCCGATCACGTTGAGCGGCATCAACCTGAGTCGTGTCGAATGACCGTCGAGACGCGTCGCCACGACAATTTCAAAAAAAACGCCGAAGTTGCCGAACGTATTGAACGTGAACAGCGCGAGCAGCCACGCCAGCGACGACGCGAACGACATTTGTTCGGCGCCGAGCAGATAGATGAAGATTGCATCGACCCAGCCGACGAGCAGCATGGCGGGCATCGCGTACACGCCCAGCAGTAGCGCACCGTCGATTCGGCGCAGGAGAGGCACGGCGGGATTGAGAAGCAAAGGAGCGAGGCAGCGAAACATCGTCTGGTTGTGCCCCTTCGCCCAACGCTTCAGTTGGCGGGCGCGCACGTCCCATCGTTCCGGCACTTCCTCGTAGCATTCGGCGTGGTTCAAATAGACCGTCTGCCATCCGGCCAGCAACAGCCGGTACGTCATGTCGGTGTCTTCCGCCAGTGTGTCGTCGCGCCATCCCCCGACCTCTTCGAGGGCGCTTTTGCGCAATCCGCCGACCGTCCCGCCATATTGCGGGACCAGCTCGAGATTCATTCTCGCTTGCTGATTGACCTGATAGCCTCCGGCCCGCTCGAGATCGAGCAGCCGCGTCAGCAGATTGCGGTTCGCGTTGTGGGGGACGACACGGCCCATGACCGCGCCCACCTCCGGATCGAAAAACGGAGCGACCAGTTCCTTCAAAAGCCCCGGTCTTGGCAGATAGTCGGCATCGAAGACGATCAGGATGTCGCCGTTCATGAAGCGGAGCGCGTCCTTCAGTGCGGCGGCTTTGCCCCCCTTCCCGTCGACGCGGTGAAACGGGCTAATCAAGTCCGGAGCCCGCGCCTGTACTTCGTCTATCAACGCGCGCGTGTTGTCGGTGGAGCGGTCGTTGACCGGAACGATCGTCAACCGGTCGCGCGGATAGGTCGTCTTGAGCAGCGCTTCGAGGCAATCGACAATGACCGATTCCTCGTTGTGCGCGGCCACGAAGACGGTCAGCGCCGGCCAGGGCCCATTGACGATCGAACGGTAAATGGCGCTTTGCCGCGTGAACAGCCGGTTCAGGCTGAATACGTAGTGACGCACGGTATAGACGATCAACAACAGCACCACCAGCACCAGAATGGCGTCCGCCGATACGACCCATACCCCGCGGACGCCATTTCCGGATTCAGGCGGCGAGGGAGGCTTGAATGATGGCGTGTCCGGAGGCAATTGCAGCTGCCCTTCGTCCACAGTCGATATATCGTTCGCCGCGATCTCGACCATGGCACCGCGATGGGGGCTGGCCGATGAGTGCGGGCGCTCGCCGGTTTGCGCTGTGACCAATTGAAGGCGATGCTGTACGAGAGCGGGAGCGACAGGCGCCGAATGCGCGTGCAGATGAACCGGGAGCGATAAGGCAGACGCCAGCGCCACGTTCATCGACAGGCGACACACGGCCTCGAGACCCCGGATGCGGTTCCCCCGGCGCCGGCTGTACCAGCAGGCGCCCCGGTGAAACTTCGGCGACCCATCGCTCTCGATCATGACAGTTTCGCTCGCTTTGAGCGCCGCGATTAGGCGGAGCGCAGAGCATGCAGTCCCAAGGCAATAGGGTTCGAGGGCGGACTCAGCGAGCTCATGACGCTCTGTACCGCCGAGGGCCTGGCCGGCAGGGTCAGCAAGGCATCGACGATTCTTTCGCTCGCGTGGCCGTCTCCATAGGGGTTCGTCGCATGCGCCATCGCGTCGTACTGGGTGCGATCGTCGAGCAGGCTGCTGACCTCGGCGACGACGCGCTCCGTCTGCGTGCCGACGAGCCGCGCCGTGCCCGCCTCGACGGCTTCGGGGCGCTCGGTCGTTTCGCGCGTGACGAGTACCGGCTTGCCGAGCGCCGGGGCTTCTTCCTGGATGCCGCCGGAATCCGTGATGATCAGGTGGGCGCGCGACATCAGAAAGACGAATGGCAGGTAGTCCTGCGGCTCGATCAGGAACACGTTCGAGACGCCGTGCAGTATGGCGTGCACGGGTTCCTGTACCTTGGGATTCAAATGGACGGGATAGACGAGTTGAACGTCGTCGTACTTGAGCGCGATCTGACGCAGCGCCTCGCAAAAATGCTTGAACGGTTCGCCGAAGCTTTCGCGTCGATGTCCTGTCACGAGAATCAGGCGGCGGCCGGGATCGAGAAACGGATAGCGCGACGCCACCCGTTCGACGAGTTTCCTGTCATGCTCGAGCTTGTCCGTGATCTGCAGCAGCGCGTCGATCACGGTATTGCCCGTCATCACGACATGCGATGCTGGCGCGCCTTCGCTGAACAGGTTGTGTTTCGCGTGCTCCGTCGGGGCGAACAGCCATGACGCCACGGCATCGGTCACGCGCCGATTCAGTTCCTCGGGCCACGGCGACCAGATGTTGCCCGTGCGCAAGCCCGCCTCCACGTGACCGACGGGAATGTAGCGATAGAAGGCGGCCAGGCTTGCAGCGAGGGTCGTCGTCGTATCGCCGTGAACGAGCACGACATCCGGCTTCCATTGGTCATAAATGGCGCCGATCGACTGCAGGATATCGGAGGTGAGGGCGCCAAGGGTTTGACCGTCGCGCATCAGATTCAGATCGAAGTCCGGCACGATCTCGAACAGCTGGAGCACCTGATCCAACATTTGCCGGTGCTGAGCCGTTACGCACACTTTTGCTTCGACATCGCACTGCTCCGCCAAAACTCGCACGAGCGGCGCCATCTTGATTGCTTCCGGGCGCGTGCCGAATACCGTCAATACCTTGTCCATTTCCGTCCTCGTTTGGCGTATTGCGGCTGATAAAAGCGGACGGTTGGCGTGCCGAAGCAGTTTATGCATGCCGGCATATATCGACCGCCGCAAACTGGGTATTGCGCCTCTCGACTCAGGCCGAAACAGCGAAAGACGGGAAATGCCGAGAAAAAGAAAGGCCCCGAATTCGAGTAGGACATCGATGCTCGCGCGACCGACGGTATCGATAACGCATATCTCTCTCCTTCCCCGTGAGACGTAGGTCAGAACGGTGGCGGGATTGGGTTGGCCGGTAATTCAAACGCGGCGGCATCGAGGTGCAATCGCCGATTCACAGGTTTAACTGAAATTAGTTATTTCCTCTGAATCCAGCCGAGGGCGCATCGTTGTTAGGCAGGAGTCTACTTAGCCGGAATCGAACCTTGTGTAAGATACCCAACACTTAGAGGAGGAAAACGCTGCATCGCAGCGTTTACTTAAAGCAGATCAATAATGCGGCTCACCATTTATAGTAATCCGACGAATCCGATATTTATCGGACTTTTAATTTTAGGATCGCCGTTTAAACTGATCTTTGGTGGCCGCACCGAGAGAGATATTCAGCGACTCGTATTGGCGGGTTCGCGGTGGGGTTCCTGCCGCTTGTTGGTCGGCGCGAAGAGGGTGCTGCGCTGAATCCAGACGCGGCGGAATTGCTCGACTTCGCGTTCCTCGGAGAACACGGTCGATGAAGGCTTGACCAGGTCGTGCCGCGATACGATGCCGACGAGACGAAGCGATTTTTCGTCTTCGACCACCGGCACGCGTACAAGGCCGGTAATCGCGAGGCGAGCGGCCACGTTCCTGCAGGTCTCGCCCGGCAGCGCGATCTCGGGCCGTTCACGCGCGAAGAAGCTGCCGATCGGCTTCTCGGCTTGACCCGGTGCGATTCGATCGATCAGCACGCGATCGACCATGCCAAGGAGCGTCCCCGAGGCGACCACGGGGTACGCGCGATACTTCTGAGTCGGCCCGAAGTAGCGGTGCAGGACATCGGCCAATGTTGTGCTCGCATCGATCGTTTCGACGGCGCGGGTCATGACTTCCTCGACGTAATGTCGTTCGAGCGGATCGATGCTGTATTCGCGATAGATGTGATACCCGCGGCGGGCGATCTTTTCCGTCAAGATCGAGCGGCGCATGAGCAGGACGGTAAAGCCGTAGGCCACCGCGGCGGCGGCGAGCAGCGGCAGCAGCGCGTTCGCATCGCCCGTGAGCTCGAACGCGAAGATGGCTGCCATCACGGGCGCGCGCATCATGCCACCGAGCGCCGCGGCCATGAAGATGAGCGGCCAGACAGCGGGGTCGCCGCCGGGCATGTACGGACCGACTATCGCGCCGACGCCCGCGCCCATCATCAGCAACGGTGCGAGGACGCCGCCCGAGGTGCCCGAAGCGAGCGCAATGACCCAGATGATGGCTTTGACGAGGACGATGGCGATCACGGCGTGGATGGCCAGATGATTTTGCAGCAGGTCGCCGATGACGTCGTATCCGACACCGAGCGTGCGCGGCTGGAAATAGCCGCCGATACCGACCGCGATCGCACCCAGTGCGGGCCACCACATCCAATGGATCGGAAGTTTGCCGAACAGATCTTCGACTTTATAGAGCCAGGTCGACAAACCCCACGACAACGCGCCGGCGATGAGTCCCGCGGCGGCCGACGAGAGCAGGCCGATCGGGCCGAGCGGTAACGTCTGGAGCGGAAACAACGGGCCAGTGCCAAGCAGAAGCGGCCGCGTGAAGCCGGCCACGGCACATGCGATGGCGACCGGCAAGAGGCTGCGAGGGCGCAGCTCGAACAGCAGCAGTTCGATGGCGAGCAGTACCGCGGCGACGGGGGTGCCGAATACGGCTGTCATGCCGGCCACCGCGCCCGCGACGAGCAGTGCCTTGCGTTCGGCGCTCGACAGATGGAAGTATTGGGCCACCAGCGAACCGATCGCGCCGCCGGTCATGATGATCGGGCCTTCGGCGCCGAATGGGCCGCCGCTGCCGATTGCGATAGCCGACGCAAGCGGCTTCAGCACGGCCACTTTCGGGGACATCTTGCTCTTGCCGAACAGGATGGCTTCGATGGCTTCGGGGATGCCGTGCCCACGAATCTGCTCGGAGCCGAACCGCGCGATGAGGCCGACCAGCAGCCCGCCGACGACCGGTGCCGCAATGACGAACAGACCGAGCGTGTTGCCGGCAGGAGACAGATTCGCCGTCGAAGTCGTCTGGAAAAAGAAGAGATTCGAAAAGAAGCGGATCAAATGCAGCAAAAAGTCGGCGGCGACGGTGCTCAGCGCGCCGCCAACGGCGGCAATCGCGCTGATGCGCAGCAGTCTTACATCGGTTGCGAAATCGCCTTTGTGCTCGCTCATGGTTCCTTTGCCTGTACCGCGAATCGGTAGCGTAAAGGGCGTATTTATATCATAACGTGATGCAATATGCCGCACATGGAGACGGCCGGTCGCCAATCAGCCCTCCGCGACCATCTCCACGATCGTTGCCAGCAGCCCCTTCACGACGGCGGGTAAGCGCCTTTCCCGCATCGTCGTTACTTGCAGCATGCGCTGGTTCAATACCGGCTCGTCGATCGGCCGGGAAACGAGCGAAGCTCTGCTCCTCACGCCTTTGAGCGCTATGGCGCTCCCCAGCGTGACCGCACCGGCAAGGACCGCGAACATGTGCAAAGCCGCCGAGTTGTTGCTGCTCAGCACCGGTTCGATCCGAATGCCACGCATGGAACACGCCAGGTCGAACAGCTGCCGCACCGTGGTTCCGCGTTCGAGCAGTGCGACGGGGTATCCCTGAAGTTCGGCGAGCGTCAGCGATGAATGCGCCGCAAGCGGATGGCCAGGCTCGAGCAGCGCGCACACGGGCACCTGCGCCGAATAGACGATGTTCAGCGCCGACGTGCTACCGCTCGAAAATGCAATGCCGATATCGGCCTCGCCGACCCCGACCCAATGCTCCACTTGTGCGGGTGTTCCCGAGCGTAGCGCGTAGCGCGCGTTCGGCGCCGCCTCGCGATGACGCGCGAGTGCGGCGGGCAGCAGCGAACGCGTGAAGCCTTCCGTGCAAGCAATTCGCACGAGTTTGCCGCCGCGCGCCTCGCCCGCCGAAATCTCGCCGAGCACCGCATCGGCCTCCAGTAGCGTTCTGCGCGCGTGCTCGGCCAGCAACTCGCCGGCTTCCGTCAGCACCATGCCGCGCGGCATGCGTTCGAAGAGCGGGGCACCGACATCATGTTCGAGCTTGCTGATCTGCCGGCTGATCGCGGACACCGCCACATGCAGATTGTCCGACGCGGCCGCGAGCGAGCCCGTACGGGCGACCTCGACGAAGTAGCGAAGCGCGATTCCGTGCAGCATGGCTTGAATCCCCGTTGCGTTGCCTTTTCGGCAACTGTAGTCGACAAATTTGAGATTGTTGCGAATTTTTGGCGTTTTTAACCTTGCGCTATCAACTCGGAATCCCTTTTCCCATCGCGCTGATTGGCCACGGAGGTCATTTGACTACAAGCCACACCCCACGGAACGTCCGTCAGGAGGCGATCGACGACGCGTTCGCGGTCTACGATTCGGGTCAACTGCTCGACGAGCTTACGCGCCGTGTCGGATTTCGGACCGAGAGCCAGAACTCGGCGAGAGCGGATGAATTGCGCGCCTATCTGACCGACGAGATGACGCCAACGCTCGAGCGTCTCGGCTTTAGCTGCCGAGTGGCCGAAAACCCTGTGGCCGCGAGCGCGCCGTTTCTGATCGCCGAACGAATCGAGGATGCGGAGCTGCCGACTGTGCTGCTATACGGCCACGGCGATGTCGTGCGCGGTTACGACGAGCAATGGCGCGCGGGCCTGGCCCCATGGCAAGTGACCGTGGAAGGCGACCGCTGGTACGGCCGTGGCACGGCGGACAACAAGGGCCAGCACACGATCAACTTTGCGGCGCTTGCCGTGGTGCTCGCTGCGCGCGACGGCAAGCTCGGCTACAACGTGAAGATCATCTTCGAAACAGGCGAGGAGATTGGCTCGCCGGGGCTCGGGGAATTCTGCGCGCAAGAGCGTGCCGCACTCGCGGCCGACGTCTTCATCGCATCCGATGGCCCGCGCGTGAGCGCCGAGCGCCCGACCGTGTTTCTCGGTTCGCGCGGCGGCATCAACTTCGATCTGACGGTCGACTTGCGCGAAGGCGCACATCACTCGGGCAACTGGGGCGGTGTACTGCGCAATCCTGCCATTGTGCTCGCGCATGCCATCGCGAGCCTCGTCGACAAGCGTGGCGCGATCGTCGTCGAGGGGCTCCGCCCGCCGCCCGTACCCGATGCCGTGCATCGCGCGCTCGCCGACATCGAGCTCGGCGGCGATGACGATGGACCGCGGATCGATCCGGACTGGGGCGAACCGGGGCTGACGCCGACCGAGCGCGTCATCGCGTGGAACGCGCTCGAGGTCCTGGCCTTCAAGGCCGGCAATCCGGATGCGCCCGTCAATGCAATCCCGCCCGTTGCTCGCGCGACCTGTCAATTGCGCTATGTGGTCGGCACCGACAGTGCCAACGCGGCCCGCTCTCTCGAGGCGCATTTCGCACGACATGGTTTTCCGGAGGTACAGGTATCGGTCGAGCGGATTGCGGCCGCGACACGGCTCGATCCGGACGATCCGTGGGTCGATTGGGTGCTTTCGTCGATGCGGGTCACGGCCGGCAAGAAACCCGCGCTGCTGCCGAACCTTGGCGGCACCGTGCCGAACGACGTTTTCGCCGACACGCTCGGCTTGCCGACGCTCTGGATACCGCATTCGTATCCCGCGTGCGCACAGCATGCGCCGAACGAGCATCTGCTCGGCTCGGTCGCGCGCGAGGCGCTGGGCGTGATGGCCGGCGTCTGGTGGGACCTCGGCGACGATGCGAAGCGCATCGTCGAGCTGCGTGCATCGTCGGTCAACCATCGAGTGTCGGCATGAGTCGCCATCCCGTTTCTTCTCCGGTCTTGCGCAAGCCATTGACCCTGACGCAAATCGTCGTTGCGACGTCGGCCGGCAATGCGCTCGAATGGTTCGATATCGCAATCTATGCGTTCTTTGCGATCTATATCGGCAAGAACTTTTTCCCGACGACGAATGAAACGGCCTCGATGTTGTTGACGTTCGGTTCCTTCGGCGCGTCTTATCTCGTGCGCCCGATCGGTGGCATCGTGTTGGGCGCTTATGCCGACAAGCGTGGCCGCAAAGCGGCACTGATGGCCTCGGTGGGCCTGATGATGGTGGGGACCGCAATCGTCGCGCTGATTCCCGGTTACGATCGGATCGGTCTGGCCGCGCCTCTCGGTGTATTCGCGGCGAGACTCATCCAGGGGTTTTCGGCCGGCGGCGAGTTCGGTGCATCGACGGCGATGCTCGTCGAGCATGCGCCGCACCGGCGTGGCTTTCTTGCAAGCTGGCAATTCGCCACGCAGGGTCTCGCGACGCTGCTCGCCGCCACGTTCGGTTTTGCGCTCGCCCGGCTGCTGCCGCATGCCGAGCTCGAATCATGGGGTTGGCGGGTTCCGTTTTTCTTCGGGCTTCTCATTGGGCCGCTCGGGCTTTATCTGCGTCGCTTCCTCGAAGACGCACCCGCTTTTACCGAGGCCGCACGCACGCAGACACCAGTGCGCGACGTGATCATGCGGCAAAAGGGGATGGTGCTCGTCGCGGCCGGCGCACTGGCCGTCTCGACTTCGGTCAACTATCTGCTGCAATACCTGCCGACGTTCGCGATCCGCCAACTGCACATGCCCGCGTCGACGGGTTTCGCCGCGACGATGATGGGCGGCATCATTCTGACCTGCGTTACGCCGCTGGCAGGGCATGTGTCGGACCGGATCGGCAGGCTCAAGCAGATGGTGACGGTCGGGATCGTGCTCGTCGTGACCGTTTATCCCGCGTTCTCGTATGCGGTCGAGCATGGATCCGCGGTCGCGCTGTTTGGGCTCGTCATCTGGCTCGCACTGTTGAAGGCGATCTATTTCGGCGCGCTGCCGGCGTTGATGTCGGAGATTTTTCCGGCAGCGACGCGCTCGACGGGCATGTCGATCGGCTACAACATCGGGGTGACCGTGTTCGGCGGCTTCACGCCTGCGATCGTCACGTGGCTCGTCAGTGTGACGGCGAACCGCAGTGCGCCGGGCTTCTATCTGATGGCGACCGCGATGATCAGTCTTGCTGCGCTCGCATCGGTGAGCCGGTCCAAGGCGGGCTCGCCGTACCCTTCGACCGTTTGATCGTTACAGAAGCGTTACAGAAGGGTTGCGAAAAGGGAGGCGCCCGGTGTCGGCTCAGGCAGCGGGGGCCACTGACGCGCCGACAATACCGTGTTTTCGAAGCGCATCGGCCACGAACCCCGACGCCTTCATTTCCTCGACGAATTCGCCGAGCGCGAGAGCCGCGGCTTGGCCACGGCTCTTCGGCACGCCCATTGCCTGCTGAATGACCATGAACCGTTCGCCGAGCAGCCGAAGTCCCGCGATTTGCCTGGCGTCGGCTTCCAACTGCTGCTTGACGCCCGCGGCGACTTCGAGGCCTTGCTCGAGGAACGTTTGCACGACGGCGGGTGAGGTCGGCGCGCGAACGATCGGCGCCTTTTTCAGCTCGCGCGTCAAAAACAAGTCATAAGCGCTCCCCTTGCCGACGACCACGCGATTGTGCGGCTGGTCCACTTCGTCATTGGTTTGAATAGGCGAATCTTGGTGCACGAGATAAAAGCCTTCGATCAATACATAAGGCGCCGTGAACGCAATTTTTTCGCCGCGCAATGGATCGACCGCAAAAAAACCGAAATCCGCGCGCTCCTCACCGACTGCCTGAACCGATTTGCCTGCCGAGTCGAAAACGACGAGCTCCAGTTCGACACCGAGTCTTTCGGCAAATGCTCGAGCGAGATCGATCGATACGCCGAATGGCTCGCCCGTTTTCGGGTCGACATTGGCCAGGATCGGATTGCCGAGATTGATCGATGCGCGCAGCTTGCCGGTGGGTGCGAAAGCGTCGACGTCGATTTTCATGAATGCTCCTGCTTCGAATGGGTGCGTTAAGCCGCGCGACACTCAAGTCTAGCGCGTTGCGGCCGTTAAACGGAGAGGCAACGAGAGCCACAACTTTCGTCCTTCCCTCAAAGCGACGCCAGGAGAAACAACCAGATATGCTCGCATCGATTCGTGCCCGAATTCTGGCGGCTTGCGTCGCCATTGTCGTCGTAGCGCTGGCCGTGACGGGCGGCGTAGCCTATGTCGTCGTCAGGCAGCACAACGACGAGGCGATTGACCAGAACCTCAAATCCATCCTGTCCGGACATGCGCTTGCGATCGACGAATGGATTGCCGGCCGGGCCAAGCAGACGCAGGCGCTTGCCGACACGATGACGATCGGCGAAGGCGACCCGCTGCCGGCGCTGAAGCTGCTGGCCAAATCGGGCGGCTTCGAGGTCATGACGCTCGGCCTGCCGGACAAGACGGCGTTCTCGAACGTACCGCTGAAGCCCGACTACGACCCGACGGCGCGCCCTTGGTACAAGCAGGCGGTGGCCGAGGGGCACCTGGTTGTGACGGCGCTCTACAAAGACGCGTCGAACGGCAAACCCGCGTTTGCGTTTGCGGTACCTATCGTTCGTGACGGAAATGTGAAAGGCGTGATGGCGGCCAGCCTCTATATGGAAAGCGTGAGCAGCATCGTGACGTCGGTCCATCCGACGCCGTCGAGCTTCGCCTTTCTCGTCGACAAGAGCGGCCAACTGATCGCATCGGCCACGACCGATCTCATCATGAAACCGGCCACCGGTCTTTCGCCGAGCTTGACGCCGGATGCGCTCAAAGCGCTCGAATCGGCTTCGGCACCGGTTGCGGTGGATATCGGCGGCGCGGCGAAGCTGCTGCGGGCGCAGCCTATCACCGGTACGGATTGGTCCCTCGTGCTCGCGCTCGACAAGTCCGATGTCACGGCTGGCATGCATGCCGTGGCGACGACCACCCTTATCGCGATCATCGTCGTGGCCCTGATCGCCGCTGCGTTGGTGGGCATGCTGACGAACGCCGCATTCAAGCGCGTGCTGCTCGTGCGCGATGCGCTGACCGATGTGGCGAGCGGCAGCGGCGATCTGACGATGCGATTGCCGACGGACGGCAAGGACGAGGCGGCGCAGATCGCGCATGCGTTCAATCTGTTTGCGGAAAAGATCAGCACGATCTTGCTGCAGATTCGCGAGAGCAGCGAATCGGTCAACGTCGCTAGCGCAGAAATCGCGCAGGGCAATCAGGATTTGTCGAGCCGTACGGAGCTTGCCGCCTCGAGCCTGCAGGAGACTGCGGCCGCGCTCGAAGAGATTGCCGGTACCGCGCGTAATTCGGCCGATGCGGTTACGCAAGTGAGTCAGCTCGCGGTTTCAGCTTCGGGTGTGGCCACGCGCGGAGGCGAGGTCGTGGGCGAGGTGGTTTCGACGATGGATGAAATCACCAAAGCCTCGGACAAGATGGCCGATATCATCGGCGTGATCGACGGCATTGCATTCCAGACCAACATTCTTGCGCTCAACGCGGCGGTCGAGGCGGCGCGGGCCAGCGAGCACGGGCGAGGGTTCGCCGTCGTGGCGGCCGAGGTCAGGGCGCTCGCGCAGCGTAGCGCGCAGGCCGCCAAGGAGATCAAGGAGCTCATTCACTCGTCCGTCGAGAAGATCGGGACCGGGTCGCAGCTGGTTCAGACGGCCGGTGCGACCATGAATGAGATCGTCGAAAGCGTACGCGGTATCACGGGTGTCATCGACGAGATTACCGTTGCTACGTCTGAGCAGAGCACCGGGCTCAGTCAGGTCAATCAGGCGCTTTCGCAGCTCGATCATTCGACGCAGCAAAATGCCGCGCTTGTCGAACAGTCGGCCGCCGCTGCGGAGCAGTTGCGCGAGCAGGCGGCGAAGCTCGCGCAGGCGGTGGGGGAGTTCAAGTTGGCGCGGGGGTGAACGAGGGCACTGCCGCGTTCGGCAGTGCATGCGGGTGCAATCGCCAGCAGCCCCGGCCAGCGCATCGGCACGCGCGTTCGGGTCCAGCGCAACGCAACCCGCCAGTGTGCCGATGAGCCAGCACGCCGACAGTGCGGCTGCCATGCATTGACGGAGCCGCGTCGAGGAACGGTACGATGGCTGCATCAAACGCCTCCGTTGCCGTCCGGCCGCAATCAGCGGGCGGACCTCGCGCTCGATGTGGTGACGTCAGGCACGATGCTGGACATCATGGGCATCGATCCCGAGTGCCGCGAGCAGCGGACCGAGATAGCCGGCGTAAGCCTGCCAGCGACCTTTCGATGTTTTATAGATCGGCTGGCGCACCTGGTTGACGCTGGCCGTGCGCACCACCCGGCGGTTGTCATGGAAATTCAGGCAGGCGTCGTCCCACGGCAAACCCATGAAATCGACCAGACGCCGCGCCTCATCCTCCAGGTTGTCCACCACGGCCTCGTAGTCGACCTCGATGAGGCATTCGGGGGGCAACACCTCGCGCCAATGCGCCATCAGGCGTTCGTAGTGGCGGTAGAACGTGCCCAGTTCGGTCTGGTCGTAGGTAAACCGCTGCTCACCACTGAAGAGCTTCGTATAGCAGGACAGGCACGTATCCACCGGGTCGCGCCGCGCATGGATGATACGTGCGCCGGGCAGCATCAGCGGGATCAGCCCGGCGTACAGGAAATTGCCCGGCATCTTGTCAACGAGGCGTGCACGCCCCCCGGCAAGCGGCGTGACGCGTGACAGATACTCGCGCCCAAGGTGGGCAGCCTCGTCGCCCGTCATTCCCGGTACCCTGGCCGGGAACAGACCGCTGCCTTCGACCACGAGACGCAGAGCCGACAGCTCACCGGCGCCGGTGACCTGCGGGTGCGACGACACGATCTGTTCGATCAGCGTGGTGCCCGAGCGCGGCATGCCGAGGATAAACACCGGCAATGCCGACGGCTCGCCTGCGGCAGGCAGCCGGGGATACAGTTCCGGTGTGAAGGCTTCTGCGACACGCTCCATCCACTGGCATGTCGCAGCGGCATCGTAGGTAAAGGTCGAGCGTTTCTGGCGGTTGCCCGTGTCGAGGTGATGGAAGGCCCGCTCCGGGTCCTGGATGTCGAGGTACGCTTTGCCAAGCGCGAAATGAGCCGAAATCCGGTCGGTCAGCGAACGTCTTTCGCCTTTGGCGACGCACGCTTCGAGCGCCGCGATGTCGGCGTCGCCGGCCCTGAAGGTCCGCGCATCGGCACGGCCGGCAAGCGCCTGTACCGAGCCCGGAAAAGCCCCCAGCACCCGGTCGAAGGCAGCCAGCGCGTCGTCCCGGCGGCCCGCCTCCATGAGCAGCGTGGCGCGTCCGACCAGCGCCTCCTCGGCCACCGCGCCAGGCAGCAGCGCGGCCTGCTCGAAGTGCGCGAGTGCCTCGTCGGTCTGCCCGAGGGACTGGAGCACCGTGGCGAGCGTGTTGTGTGCCTCGGCGCTCTTCGGAGCGAGCGTCACGGCCTGGCGGACAAAGGCGAGTGCCTCGTCAAGTCGCTCGAGCTGTCTGAGCGCCTTCGCGCGCGCCACGAGCGCGGCCGGATGCTGCGGGGCAAAGGCTGCGAGCATGTCGAGTACGCGCAGGGCGGCGTCATGGCGATGACGGGAACTCTCCACCTCCGCCAGGTTCAGATACGCGTCGACGAGGCGCGGGCTAAGTTCAATGGCCCGCTGCGCACTGGCGGCCGCTTCGTCGTAGCGACCCTGGGTGGAGCGCAGGAAGGCCAGGTTGCTGTGCGCCTCGGCGTAGGCAGGATTGAGCGCCAGCGCCTGGTGGTAATGCTGTTCGGCGCGATCCATACGGCCCAGGCGTCTGGATGTGTTGGCCAGGTTGTTGTGCGCCTGCGGCGAGTCGGGCTGCAGCGCAATCGCGCGCTCCAGGCACTCGAGACTTTCTGCGAACTTGCCCACCTCCTGCAGTACGATGCCCAAGTTGTTCCAGCCGGACGCGAGCGCCGGGTCCATCGCCACCGCCCGCCGCGCGGCTTCCTCGCCCTCCGCGAGCAGGCCCTTCTGGCGATACATCTCGGCGAGGTTGCTGGAATAAACGGCCGGCGCGCGCGGCGCCCTGCACGCCTCGCGCAGGTGCGAAATCGCAAGGTCCAGATTGCCGTACGCATGCGCCATCAGGCCCAGCAGGTGTAGCGCCTCAGCCTGGCTGGGCCAGGCGGCCAGCACACGCTGGCACAATTGCTCAGCCTGGTCGGCCTGGCCGGCGTTCCAGTGAGCATGAGCGCGGCCAAGCGCTTCCGGAATACTCATGGCGTCGGAAGAACCCGGCACACTCGACATGCTTGACTCCATCAGGGTGAACGACCTGAATGCGCGGGCATCGCACTATCAGAAAAACTGTCGCAACCGCACAATCCCAGTCTGCGAAACAAACCGCGGCGCTGCCTGCACCTCATACCGTGCCGACACTGTCAGGTTGTTCGCGCGCAGCAGCGTTACCCCCAGCGACACGTCGGCCAGATCCGCCACTGGCGTCGGCCCCACCGTCGTGAATGCCGTCTCTCCCGTCGGGTCTGCCGCGAAGCGCGCCCCGGTCGCCTGTCGCGTGTGGTCGTACTCGTGAAGCCATTGCGCCTGGATATCCGGCACGATCTCGCCGTACGAGGTCGCGAAGCCACGCTCAAGCTTGACGCCCAGACCGCTCCTGACCGACGACGTATTCGTCGTCCCCACCGACAGCGCCGCTCCATTGCCGCCGCTTTCCGTATAGCTCGCCTGATGAAGGAAGCTATACGTCAAACTGGCCAGCGGCGTGAGCGTCACACCTCGCAACGCGAGCGGGTAACCCGCCTCCGCGCGCGCCACGTACTGCTGGCCGCTGAAGCGGCCACTGGCCACGCCCGAGAAGCCCGTGAAGTCGACCACGCGCGTCGTGTCGTAGCGCTGCAGCACCGCGCCTGCCGATAAGTTCAGGTACCACGGTTCATGCGTGTAGCTCGCATAGCCGATCAGGCCGTACGCGTTCACGCGCGTGGAGTCGCCTGCCGTATCGCCCGCCTCATCGATCAGCGTGTTGCTGTAGGTGAACACGCCCCCCGCACGCCAACGCTCGCTCACCGCCTTGTCCACGCCGAGCAGCAGGCCGCCATAGTTGGCGCTGTAGCCGTCAATACCATCTCGTTCGCCCTGGCTCGCGTGACCACCGAACGCCTGGCCCCACGCGCTCCATTGCGGTGCGGCCTCGCCGGTGGCGACGCCCGTTTCGTTGCCGGCCGCTTGCGCTAGCCGCAGGCTGTTCGTATGCGCGGCCACGATACGCAGCACGTCGAAGGTGGAGACTGATGCCGCCTGGCTGGTCGAGGCGGGTTTGAGCGGGCCGAGCTGCTGGCCGATGCGGTTGGCGCTCGCGCCCGACTCCTGGCTGAGCGCGGCGAGCGTGGCGTTGTACAGGTTCAGCAACTGCGGTTGCGTGACGCCCGTGTAGCTGAACAGGCCGTGCAGGGATGCGGCCGCGTTCGGTACGGTGGCAAGAGACGCCTGCGCTAGCGGCGACGGGGCCGGCGAACTCGGGGTTATCGTGCCGGTACCCGACGAGCTTGACGACGAATTCTGCTGCACGCTATCGATACTCACCACCAGGTCGGTGTGCCCGCTCGTGGCCACCGTGCTGCCCGTCAGCGTGGCGGTGTAGCCCGCAATTGAATACTTGAGCGCGCCGGTGTTATAGGTGCCCGTGCCTGTGGCATCCACCACGACAAAGCGCTGGCCTGCCGCGAAGCCATACCCTGCGCCAGTGCCACGGAGCGTCACGGACGAACCCGCGGCAATCGTCGCGTTGCCTTGAACCACCAGCCGCCCATAGCCCGTGTCGGTCGGATTGCCTGTGGCGCTCGCCCCGGAGGACACCCCGATCAGGAGCGTGGCTGCCTGCCCCTGGCTGTAGTTGCCCGTGATCGTCATCGGCGCGTTCACCGCCAGCGTCGCGCCCGTGTTGCGGACCGTGTTCGAGCCGACGTTGATCGCATCGTTGAGAAGCAGGTTGCCCGAGCCGAGCACCACGTTCGAGGCTGTGTTGGTAATCGTGCCGGTCGTCCCGCCAGAACCGGTCAGCGTGCCGAATACTGCCCCCGAACCGCCGTTGATCGTCAAATCCTGGCTGGTGTCGTTCTCGATATTGCCCGCGATTGTTCCAGAGTTCGCGATCGGGCCGAGGGTGCTGGACGCGTCATTGAAAAGAGCAAACGTGCTGCCGGTGATCAGGCCGCTGTTGGTCAACGCGCTGATCGTGCCGCCGCTGTTGAGGATGCCTGTGGTCCCGCTGATGGTGCCACCGGTATTGTTTGTCAGCGCCGTGATGGTGCCGAAGTTTCCGATACCTTTGCCGGCGCCGCTGTCGATCATGCCGCTGTTGGCCAGCGAACCGATCGTGCCGAAGTTGTCGACACCGGAGGCACCCCCGCTGATGGTGCCGCCCGCATTGTTTGTGAACGTGGTAACAGGGTCGCCGTTGAGGACGCCTATCCCGGTACTGCTGATGATGGTGCCGCTGTTAGTCAGCGAACCAATGGTGCCGAAGCTGAGGAAAATCGCGGTGGTGCCCCCGCTGAAAGTGCCGCTGCCGTTGTTGGTTATCGCGGCGATACTGCCGCCGTTCATCATGAGGCCGATTCCTCCCGGGGCGCTGACGGTGCCGCTGTTGGTCAGCGTGCCAAGCGTGCCGCCTGCCGATATCGATATGTCATTCGTGGTGCTGACGCTACCGGTGGTCGTCACCGTGAAGTTGCCCGAGGTCCATCCCGTGCGCCCGACGACCGGCGTGGTGATGGTGGTATCGACCGCTGCCGCTGCCGGCGCCACTGCAGCCAGGGCCGCAGCCACGGCGATCGTCAAGGCTTTCTGTCTGGGCCCAGGATTTGCACACTTCGTCATGCTTGAAATTCCCCGTTCTTGATCGGTCTTTTTTCGCGGCGCATCCGTGTTGGCGCTTCTGGACGCTGCTCGACTTTCTATAGGTGCGCGTGACCATGCGCAACAGTTTTTTGTCGAAAGCGGACCATATTTTGAAAAAGTTGTGTGCCACGCTGATTTCTGCTTACCTCTGTGCCCGGTTGCAATCGGCCTGTCACGCGGTTTCGTGACTAATCGCAGTCGTAAATCGCACACGCCAATCCGTCGCTTCCGATAACCCAAATTCAGCCTGCGCAACTCCTTCGGGCGGGCGCTGAACCCTGGCTATTGCAAGGGGAGCGGCCCACCAGCTGCGCGAGCAGGCGGCGAAGCTCGCGCAGGCTGTGGGTGAGTTCAAGTTGGCGCGGGGGTGAACGAGGGCTGGCGCAAATTGTTAAGCGGCATGCCGAGGAAGTGGTTTGATCTTCGGGATAGGCTGCTGCTGCGCCTGCCACAAATCCCATTGCGCCTGCATGCCGACCCACATCTCGGGCGACGTGCCTAGCCATGCAGCAAGCCTGAGCGCAAAACTGGCCGTCACGCGAGCCTTACCGTTCAGCACGTTGGACAGCGTGACGCGGTTGATCTTCAACGCCTCCGCCGCCTGCCCCACGGTCATGTCTTCGGGGATCCATTCCCGCAGCACCTCGCCCGGGTGCGCGGGGTTGTGCATCATCGTCATAGCAATCACCTTAATGGACGGACGTCGCGACGACCACGGCAATCCGAAAATAGCTCCCAGTCGGTTTCTCAAGTTTCACGCCAAGTTGCCGTAGAGCCGGTGCGAGCGCTCTATGTGCAGATACAGACGGGCTGTCCAACGTGTCTGGTTGAGCGTTATAACTCTTATCGATTACCGAAATTCGCTATGAAAATCATAACTCGAAATCTATTACTTGTTGCAGTTCTTCTCTCCGTATCTAATCTCGCCTCGGCTCTCGATGATCGTTTGGTTGGCACCTGGCAGGGGCAGAGGGACAAGGATGGCAAATGTTCCTATATGGCGTGGACTATGAAAAGATCGTCGGACGGAAAGTTCGAAGTTGCGTTCTACAAAAATCCAGAAAGGACTCAATTTTTGAATGAGGAGCGAGGCCGGTGGGAAACAAAGGACGACAAAATTGCACTCACCACGGAGGGCGTCCCTACACCCGATGTCTACGCCTACACTTTTACAGACAGCGATACTGTTCATGTTTCGGCTATTGAGCGAGACCCTTCGGTCGATTGCATGGCCGACTATGAATTCACGGATCATCGGGTTGGACCGTAAAGGTCGCTCTGTTGATGTACGATCTAATAACTCGCTGTGCGAGGGCGTTATTGTGCGGTCGCATTGAGGTGGCATATGCCAAAAATAATCAGCAAAAAACGATTGGGGAAGACTTTTTTCACTGCTTTGCTACTAGGCCTTTACTTAAATACGGGGGTAGCCCAGGTATTGAAGTATGATAACGACGAGCAGTTAATGGGAGCTGCTGCCGCCTCGCCATCGTCCACTTATCTGGTTCTTAAGCGCGTTGTCGACAAATGTGGGGGCTACGACGATTCTCTGCGTGCTTCTGGTGATCAAGCATTGCGCTCGTGGGAAGAGCGTCATCATGCCTATCTTGAGGAGAATCTGAGGGTGCGGGAGCAGTTTGACGCAATGCTCCGCACCGCGCCTGCGCTTCACGATGAATTCAGAAAGATGGTAGAAAAAGACCTTCCTTCATTCGTGGATAAGCAGTTTCAGGTGTATGCGTTGGCTATCGACGCGCAGCCAACGCAGTCCGGAAAAATAGATGTGTGTCGCTCATTCATTCAAGCCGTTTTGGCGCAGAAGTTTGACCTGAAAGCTAACGACCCTACGCTTTCAGCCTATCTCGACAAGCGCATTCGTTCGCACCAGACCTCGAAGTAGAGTTGTAGAGACATCTCTACACGTAGCCTTTCAGCGAGTGGCGCTGACTGCCGGGAATGGTCACAATGAACGCTGGCTGCAAGAGCGGATTCTTGAACTACCTGCGCTGCTGCCTATGGCCGAGATGTTCGGCCACGGCGAGAGCTTCGTGCCGCTGTGTCGCGAGGTCCCGCTGCGTTATGGCTCCTCGAGCGTCTTCCTCGATATCCTGGGCGTTTCCGTGACTGGCCGACTCGTACTTGTCGAGTGCAAGTTGTGGCGCAACCCCGAAGCTCGCCGCGAGGTCATTGCGCAGCTGTTCGAATATGCATGGGCGGGAAGCGTTGCAAGTGCTCATTGAGGACCAGGCTGCGCTTGAACAGGAAGTCGGGCAGCCAATTCGATTCAAAATCAACGAAGGACAGGATGGCGAGCGCGCAGCGGGACGCCTCGGCATTCAGTTCGAAGCGCAAGTAGATGGGGCGGCGCGAGATGCAGAGCAACTCGCATGGCTTCTGCGACTTCCCCGCGGCGCCGAGCGTCGAGGCGGCGATGTCGGTCAGGGTGCGGCCAGGAGCGGCCGGTCCTGGGGCAGTGTCGAAGGTCGCTCGAATGTCGGCTTCTAGACAAATTCGCCAATTCAGCAATCCCTGCACCACCTTTTCGGCGTATGCAGGCTAAGCTTGCTCCACCATGAAATCCGGCACCGAACGAGAATACCGGCGGCGAATCGCTCGTGTGGTTGCGGCCATTGTGGCCGAACCGAGCGCGCCCCATACCGTCGAGAGTCTGTCGGCGATTGCGCATGTATCGCCTTATCACTTCCACCGCATCTACAAGAGTCTTACGGGCGAAACGGTAGCCGAAACGGTCCAACGGCTGAGACTGGCAGAAGCCGCCAGTCGCTTAACCAACAACGTCGACTCGATCACCGATGTGGCCGCGAACGTGGGCTACGATAGCGCGCAGGCGTTCGCCCGAGCCTTCCGGAAATTCGCCGGCGTAAGCCCGGGCGAGTTTCGCGCTCGACAGATCGATATCATGGAATCGCGACAAATCCCAACCGTAGAGGGAGAGGCCGACCAGCGTCGTACCGGTGATTGCACGCAAACGATAGCGATTGTCGAATTGCCGCCGCTGACGGTACTGGGTTTGCGTCATGACGGGCCTACATCGACAATTGGCCACACGTACCGAGCGCTATTGCGTTCGCTTGGCATCAACCCCGCGTCCGCGAGGAACCATCAGGTAATCGGCCTTTGTTCCGGCAATCCAAAGGACGGCGCGAGCTTTCAATATATTGCTGGCGTCGTGCAGACCGCAGGCTTAGACCCTTCCGGTTCAGTGCAGCCTATCCGACTCGAAGGCGGTCTTTATGCTTCACGGCGGCTGATCGGGCCGTATGCGTTGATCGGTCCGACGTTCCGAGCCCTTTTTGACGGCTGGCTGCCGCTGAGCGCTTACATGGCGGACGAGCGACCGGCGTTGGAACTCTATCGAGATCCACCCTTGTCTGGGCTGAAGCGCCAATCTGTCACGGATCTTGCGATTCCAATTAGGATGAGGTGACTATGCTGCGTGGCCTGATCGCACTTGCCGCCCTGATCGCGACTGTCATTTCGGCGGTTGCCCAGGAACACGATGGCGTTCGATACAGCGTTGGAGAGACGCAACTCGCGTTTAATCCTGGCGTCGAGCGCAACTGGCGAGGCGCCAAAACGGAACGTTTGGTTACGACGCTGTGGTATCCGGTTGATGCCGCACACGAAGAACAGGCACGCGACATTGGCCCGCAAGGTCATCCAATTTTTCGCGTGCACCCGGCTGCAGTGGACGCACCTCTTTCCGGGGAGCTGAGTAAATATCCGCTCATCCTGCTGTCACATGGAACGGGTGGAAGCGCGATCAGCCTCGACTGGCTCGCCGCAAGGCTTGCCGCTGAAGGCTACATCGTGGCCGGGGTGAACCATCCAGGCAATAACGCCCTGGAGCCGCTCACCCCTGAAGGTTTTACGCTGTGGTGGGAACGCACAATGGACGTCAGCGAGGTACTGGATGCAATGCTGGCCGATCCGGTTTTCGGTCCTCGAATTGACGCGCACCGAGTCGGGGCCGCGGGCTTTTCACTTGGTGGGTACACGGTCCTCGAGTTGGCCGGCGCGCGCACCGATCGCACTGCGTTCGAGCAGTTCTGTCGCTCGCCCGCGGCGGACGCCGTTTGCCGTCCGGCTGAGATGAACCGGCTCGACAAGGGCGCCGCGAACCCTGCAGACATGCTCACTTTGCCTGGGGATCGCGAATCAATTGCGAGAGCCGGTGCGTCATATAGGGATAAACGAATCAACGCGGTGTTCGCGATCGCCCCAGCGTTGGGCGAGGCATTCGACAGCCGCTCACTTGCCGACATCGAGGTTCCTGTGTCACTTGTCGCAGGGACTGCGGACGTCACGGTGCCACCGGATACCAATATCCATCGAATCGCCGGGTTGATGCGCGTCGCCGGTGTCGCGATGGTCCAGGGCGCATCGCACAATACCTTTCTCGACACCTGCGTTCCGGAGGCTGTCGATAAACTCGCCACGCTGTGCAAAGATGGGCCGGGCGTCGATCGGGACGCAGTTCACGAGCAAACCGCGCAATTTGCCCTGCGGTTCTTCGATGGGGCACTCCGTTGATGAAAGTTCCAATGGCAGACTTTGTATCCGAAACGGTCATTTCGAACGTATTTAACTGAATGGCAGAAACGGGTCGACTACGGCCCTCCGCGTCCGTCGGTAGTCGGCCATCATGGGACGGTCGCGGGAAACCTCTCTCGGTCGTTCTGGCGACTACGGCGATCGCGAGCGCGTCGCAAAACCCGAAGGAGAATTGACCTTTGTGAAAGCCGATCGCGAGATGCCGAGCTAGCACGTCATATGCGTCGCGCCTTGTCGCTCCGACGACCTCGGTCCAGCGCTCCATGTCAGCTTCCGAAACCAGTCGACCCGGGCCGGTCTCAGCATAGCGAGATTGCAGCTCCGCGATAAACGTGGCTTGTGATTCCAGCGGAGCGGGGCGACGGTCGCCGCTCATTGCCGAAGGAAGGCCGCGATGGCGCGAATCAGGTCTTCAACGTGGACCAGTTCGGCTTCCGAGATATCCCCTCGACAGTTTGCTCGGAGTCCGCGTAAGGCTTCGTACAGGTGACCCCAGTCGTCCGTCAACCCGTTGGTTAGCGGCCATGCGCTCAGTAGATGCCGTAAAGGGCGTGCAGAGCGGCGTTCGCACCAAATATCGAATAGTTGCGCGCATGCAGCGTTGATGTCGTCAGCGGTCATCGGTTAGTCTGCGGCCGGTATAGTCGATGAAGCATCAATGATGCCCCATTTCGAATGCCCGTTTGCAGGTATGCAGAATCGCGGGCGGTCCGTGATGTTAGCCAGTCGCCAGGATTAGCCAACGGATGACCGGTCAGAGGGCGATAGCCGCCGTCCGGTCCGCCATGCTGCGGAGGACCGGTTTGGGTCGCGTTATACCTATTGCATGAAAGGCCGCTCCCGCGGCGATCGCTACGCTTGGTCGTCGGGCGCTAGCTGGCCACAATCGGCCACTCGACTTCAATGTCTGAATTGGTGACAATCGGGTCGTACATACAACCACACTAACGTCTGATGGAACTAACAGCCGAGCAAGCAAAGGAAGTTGCACAACGCGCCATCACCAAGGCAGGTTGGGAAGGCTGCGACGCGGTTGTTGTCGACGAATACACCCAAGAGTTCGATGTCGGCTGGGTTTTCTACTACCAGTCAGCTCGTTTTCTCGAAACGGGAGAATTCGGCTTCTCGCTGGTCGGAAACGCTCCGATCTTTGTTAGTCGCGTGGATGGGTATTCCGCCTTCATCAGCTACCTCAGACCCGTAGTCGAATCCATTGATGCCTACCGCGCATGTGGAGATGCGAACGCATGCAAAGAACAGCGAATCAGGCTTAAAGGGTGGCGGGACGGTGCCAACAAGGTCGAGGCAGTATCGTTGATTCGCCAATATTCGCATCTAAGACTCGCCGAAGCCAAACATGCCGTCGACCGCTGTCTTTCGTCGTCGAGTGAGGTGCTAGTCGACACGAAGGACGTGGCATCAGCGAACCAACTCGTGCTGGCGCTAGCGAAGATTGGCTTCATTGGCACCGTTACGTACAGAGGATTCGACCCGACGAATGACCGTTAAAGGGAAGTCTGGAAGACCGCTTCGGGTCGGGCTGCGACCTCCCCGCGGCGCGGAGCGTAGAGACGGCATCGTCGTCGGGGCACGGCCACTTTCTGCCATTCGTGGCGTAGCCGAAGGCGGCCGCTCCGAGCAGGAAATGTCCGACCCGGTCAGTCCATGCTTACCGCATCCCCAGCTTAAACCACCACTCGGCAGGACGAAGTGTTGACTGGGGCGCTACCTGTTGATGCGTCGTGACACCCACCGTTAGGTGTCAACGCCAGTGCGCCTTCACAACGAGGCGCCATTGAATTGGCCCTTGGCCATACTGATGTTGATGATGGCTCTGAGGCGGAAGTGTATTCCCTAGCGTCGATACTGCGCTCCCCCCGCAGCCCTCGCATCGATAAATGCCGGAGTGTGGTGTCAGTCCGCCTGGCGCGTGCAAAACATCGAACTCAGCTCCCTGCTGTTGCACGAGATAGTTCCCATTTTTGTAGAATGCCATTCTTGGTCTCCATTATTTGATCTTGCCAACTGGAACACTATGATAATTTCGAGCATGACTCAGCGCTCGTCCAGGCAGCGATTTCCTATCGTAGTAGGCGAGAGTCGTGTTTTCAACCAAGACGTTCATGGAGGTGGTCAATCGCTGAAACGCCTTGCCTTAGCAATCGAAGACGGTTTGAAGTAGATGGATAATTCGGTGTAGCAGCGTCTCCTCCCGTTCGAAAGCAGCCATTCGCACTCGGGAAGCTCAAATGTCCGCTCAGGGTCGGCATCTGTCGTCCGCCTCGCGTTTGCCAGCGGTGCGGTGCACGCCTCGTCGTCGCCCGGATTCGGCCAGATGCGGACAGTCGACACGGTGGTCGAAACCGTTGACAATTTCAGCAACGGCACGCCACTGGTCGTGTTGAGCGGCGGCTCATTGACTTGAATCCGTTCACACCTAACAAGCATGCACAACGATTTTCCCGTCGTTTTCGTTCATGGTTTCATCGGTACGCTCGATGTCACCGGGTATGAGTTGCCGCATGCCGCGCCCGATCTGCTCGGGTACGGCGAGCACCAAGGCGTTCCGTTCGAGGCCATATCCATCCCGGGCCAAGTTGAGCACCTTCGAGCTTTCGTGGATGCCCGTTTTGGAGACACACCAGTTGACGTGGTTGGTCATTCCGTTGGCGGTGCGGTCGCCATGTTGTTCGCGCGGACGTACCCTGAGTACGTCCGCAGGATCGTCAACGTCGAAGGGAATTTCACGTTGGGCGATGCGTTCTGGTCCGCATCGGTAGGACGGATGAGCCAGCCCGAGGCTGACGCCATGCTGGCCGGTTTCCGTACCGACCCATTGGCCTGGATCAGCAGTGCCGTTACAACACCTGCTCCGCATCTCGGCACAATTGCCGCTCGGTGGCTTGCTCATCAGCCAGCATCCACTCTCCGCGCGATGGGTCAATCCGTAGTCACGACCACGGGCACCGATGGTTACCTTGGTTTGCTCGACGAGGTCTTCGATCAGCATCCGGTCTATTTGCTTTCCGGTGAGCACTCCCGCAAGGGCTGGAACGTACCGGACTGGGCACTGAAAAAATGCGCTGGAGATTACTCGATTGCGAACAGCGGCCATCTGATGATGCTGGATGACAACGTCGAATTTGCATCCGTGATCAAGCGGTTCCTGGCTTGATAAGTGGTTGTCGACCGAGCAGCCCGAATCAACTTCGCCCGCTCAACCTTCGGCGCACACTTTCTCGACGATCGCATGAAATTTGAGAATGGCGTCGAAGGCCGCTTTCGAGAAGACCAAGCTACCGCTTCGGGTCGACCACGGGCAATTGCACCCAGTCGCCGCCGATCTTCTTCAATCGCCTGTTCTGCGCCTGGGTTGTTACGTTGGGCTGCAGCCGTACGGACGAGATGTAGCGCGCCAATGACATCTCCGAGTTCACGATCGAAAGGCTGCTGGTCCTCAATCAGACAGATAGTCACTTCGGGCGGACGCCCGGGCTGACAATGTCGTCCCCCCGCGCGGGGCATGGTTATGGTTGCGGAGAATCGTTGCGCTGTGGCGATCACCGCCTGGTCAGCGTCCGGAGGATTTTCTGCACGGTGAGCTCATGCTGCTCCAGCGCCTCATCGAGCGTACGTGCTCCGTAGCTCCTGTTGTCTCGTGCTTCCATTCCGGCGACGCGCGTCACGAACAGCGAAGCATCCCCGGTTTTCGGTTCGGACACACCGCGGAAGCGGGTCGTGACCGTCACACCGTATTCGTCCAGCAGCGTGCGGCGGAAGATCAGTTCGTTCTCAGTCATCCAGCGTGACCACTCGCCGCGGTCGAACACCTCGACAGGCCTGTTCTTCGCATCGAGGACATAGAAGCGTTCCGAGCTGGACGGGATGGAGCGAGCTTTCATATTTCAATGCGAAGGCGTGAGCAGGAAGCCGATCGCCCCCCGCCACCAGGATTCGTCGACGCGGCCAATCCAGTCGTTATGTTCAGCCGCCTTCACCACCATCAGTTGTCTCGGTTCGGCCAGCGAGTTGTAGAGCGCTTCGCCGAACCGCGGGGGGACGATGCTGTCGCGTTCCGCAACCACGACGAGAACAGGGCGGCCGAACGACGCCAGGTGGGTCACGCTGTCGTATCGGTCGCGCAGCAGCCACTTCACGGGCAGCCACGGATAGTGGTAAGCGGCGACGTGCTCAAGCTGATCCCATGGCGTGATGAGCAGCAAGCCAGCGGTCTTGTCGCGTTCACGCGAGCCGGCCGCAGCCGCCACGCCAGCCCCGAGCGATTCGCCGATGAGCAGCAGCGGCGGGCCATAGAGGCGATGCGCCAGCGCGATGGTCTGTTGGGCATCAGCGACCAGACTCTCTTCGCCCGGAGTGCCGTCGCGCGGCCCGTAGCCTGGATATTCGGCGAGGATCACGCGCAACCCGAGCCGGGTGAGCGCTGCGGCGTAGAACGAACGGTGTCCGGCATGCCCTGCATTGCCATGAAAGACGATGGCGGTCGCGCGCGCGGATCCGGCCGGTTCGGCCACTAGGCCCCGGAACGCCTCACGTGTCGGCCAAGCGCGAAGTCCGCCGGAAACGACGTCCCCGATTGCAGCCTTCTCAGGGAAGTAGATAAAACGATCCTGCAAGATGGCGACTCCTGCGAACACAATCAGGCACACAACGGTGAGACGCAGCGTCAACCCGTTGAATTTCATCGCCTTGAGCCCGATCCATCGATCTTTTCCGTAGCGCACCCGGTTTAGTTTAGCGTGCATTCGCCACCGCTTATATCCATGCGCGTCGTCACGGTAGATCTGGTCCGCCGGGCGGTCGTTCGCTGCGAGACCACGGCCGCCCGCGCTTGCACAACGAACCGTGGACCAGCCCCGTGCTGCATACTTGTGAATCACGCCGCCGAAAGCATCGACATGATTACCGATCTTGCACACGCCTGGTTGACCTGCAGTGCGCCTGTGGCCGCTGCACAGGCCGCCGGCCGCCCGCTCGTGGCGCTGGAATCGACCATCATCGCCCACGGCATGCCCTACCCAGAGAACGTTCGCACTGCGCGCGAAGTGGAGGCCTTGATCCGGGACGTGGGAGCCGAGCCCGCCACTATCGCGCTGGTCGGCGGGCGAATCCACATCGGCCTTACGGACGACGAGCTGGAACTGCTCGGCCGCTCGGACCAGGTACACAAGGTCAGCCGCCGCGACCTGCCGGCCGTGCTGGCCGGCGGTGGGCTCGGCGCCACGACAGTGGCCGGCACGATGATATGTGCCGCCCTGGCCGGCATCGAGGTATTCGTCACCGGAGGCATTGGCGGCGTGCACCGGGGGGCGCCGGAAACCTTTGACATCTCGGCCGACCTGCAGGAACTGGCGAAGACCTCGGTGGCGGTGGTCTGTGCCGGTGCGAAGTCCATCCTGGATATCGGGCTCACGTTGGAATACCTGGAAACGCACGGCGTGCCGGTGCTCAGTTGCGAGCAAGACAATTTCGCTGCGTTCTACACGCGCGATAGCGGCTTTTGCGCGGACTTCAGGCTGGACGACGCGGCGGAACAGGCACGCTTCATCCGCACCAAGTGGGACCTGGGCCTCGTGGGCGGTGTTGTGTTGAGCACTCCGGTGCCTGAAGCGGCAGCGATAGCGTTCGAAGACATCGACGCGCTGACCCGGCAGGCGCTCGCCGAGGCCACGGCGCAAGGAATCACCGGTAAGGCCGTGACACCTTTCCTGCTGGCTCGCATCAAGGCGCTGACGGGTGGACGCAGCTTGGCGACAAACATCGCGCTCGTGAAACACAATGCCGAGGTGGGGGCAAGGCTGGCGCTGGCATTGGCACACGCGGGGCGCGGGCCGGGCTCGGCGTAGCGGCCGGGACGTCCGCTCTCCACCAAGCTTCGCTTCAGCTTGCTGACGGCCGCTTGTGGCGTGCGCCGCGCAAAGGCGGCGCCTTCCAGCATGCATCCCGCCCGGCAACCGCCAGCTTGCGACGGTCACAGTCCGGGGCGACGGCGAGCGGCTTTGCCGTTTCATCATTGGACCGGACTCGGCCACTTGCAGCCATTCACCCTCATGCTTTGGAGGACACTCCACCGACCGCTCTACCTATGGCAGCGGACCGTTGTTTCCCGCGCACGTCAGGCGGCCGACCAACGCTGAACGCGAAAACATCGCGCGAAGGCATAATCGTGACTTTTCCGAATCCAAAACGGTGAGTGCGATGATCGAAGGGCGCCTAGTACTAAAACTGGACGACGAATTTCGTCATCTTGCGTCGTATGCGCTCGAAGACGATGGGTCGTTATACCTTTTTTTGGTTCGAGAAGGCACTAACGACCACAGGTTACTGCATGAGGTTGGGCAAGAAGGACCGACCAAGGTTGACTTCGAAGGGCAGCGACCGAAGACGAAGAAAATCTCGTACCACGCGTCAGGCCTCATTAGGTACCACAACGCTGATCACCAGAAAGTATACCGTGAGCCGTTGTGCGCCGTGTCAACCGTCAACCCGGTTGTCGCTTACGTTATCCCCTCAGTGCAAAAACTGGATAGATTGGAAGGAACCCGCGATAGCGATTTCGTTTTCGAGCTTGAAACGGACAGCCGCATGCAGTTTTCATTCTGTGTGACTCCGTGGCAGCACGTGCCGTCGTGCAACCACGCCGCGATTCGGTTTCCCAATTTATTTGCACTTGTCGTCGAAATTGGTGGACCCGCAATCGAGTTGCCGAGGGAGCTGGCGCAGCACGTAACTACTTGCGCGATCAAAGAGGGATTTCCCACGCCGTTACTTGACGAGCCGACGGCTTTTGCGCGCTTCCACCAACAGATGAATCAAACGCAGAGTTTGATCTTGTACTCGCCTAATGCGAGGGGTGAGTATCGGCTAGTTTGTGCCGTACCTATGCGAATTCCTCCTTCGCTCGAAATTCGCTTTGTCGACAAGTCCTACACTGCCGAGACGCTTCCGCCGCATCCAAAGCGCGGCACGGTCGAAGTCAAATTCCGGGTAAAAGGTAAAGGTGGCTACATTCGACAAGAAGTGCCCATTGAATTTTTAGCCTTGGACGCCAGATTGTAGACGCCGAACTGATCTCGCTAACCTCCTTTCCGCCCGCTTCCGAATGACCGCTGCACTTTTGGGAGCGGCCATTCAAATCGCAGTGGCTTCAATGGCTGGTCGGGGTCGGGCTGCGACCACCCGACGCGGCGCACACTCAATCTCCATTCGCTCGAAAGGAGATTGTCATGGAATCCGAGAATGTCGTGGTTGTCCACCGCGTGCCGTGGAACAAGGGCAAGCTGCACCGGGCAGACGCCGCCGTTAAAACTTCGGGAAATCTGGGCGATCCGGACGAGACTTCAAATGGCGTCGAATGTTCGTGAGCTCGCGATGTTCAATCTCGCGATTGATAGCAAGCTGCGGGCGTGCGACCTCACGCGGTTACGGGTCCAGGATGTCCGTCACGGAAGCCAAGTGGCGTCGAGAGCGACAGTCATGCAGCAGAAGACCCAGCGGCCGGTGCAATTTGAGATCACGGAACAGACCCGTGAGAGCCTTGAAGCGTGGATCGAAGCCGGGGACTGACGGCGGCGGATTTTCTGTTCCCGAGCCGGATTCATACGTCACCCCCACTTGTCGACGCGGCAATATGCCTGGCTGGTACACCGCTGGGTCGCATCGATTGGCCTCGACGATACCGCATAGGTACCCACACGATGCGCCGCACGAAAGCTTCGCTGATCTACCGGCGGACGAAGAACCTTCGAGCGGTGCAGTTGCTGCTCGGACACACAAAGCTCGAAAGCACGGTTCGCTACCTGGGAATCGAGGTCGACGATGCCCTTGAGATGGCGGAGCAGACCGAGGTTTGATGGCATGGCGGCCGGCGAGCGGTCGCTTGCCGGCCATAAAGGGACAAGCATTCTTCATCGATACCGAACATTCGTCCGGCCGCCTTTGGTCTTAAACCGGCCAGCCGGTTCGTGACAGATACCTCTTCGTAGCTAGATCAATCCGGTCTCGACTGCCTTTTGGCGCAGAAGTGTTAAGTAGCGGAAGGCGAAAACAGCAGCAGCCAGTTGCATCGACGCAGCATTCCGCTCGTATGGCGAATATAGGCGCCCAGTATGAGCAACAGCATCACGCTGTCCCCATAGACGATTTACCTTTGCGCAAATTTCGTCCGCAAGGGGAGGCAAACCTACGAGGCCGGCCGCAGTCGGTATTACTTGACTTAGCAAATCCTTGTCCTTGACTCTTTCATCGATCGAACCTAGGTGGGACTTTAGATCGGTCAAAAGGCGCTTGCACGTGAACTCGACTGCCATGACGGCAGGTATAACCATGTCGATCAATTCATTTTGGCTTAGCGCGACGAAAGCGCGCACTAATCCCTCCTCTGCTTGCCCGTTGAGATCGTTAGGATCTGCGAAGACAACGTAAATCTGGACCGTGGTTGGCTCAGATTGCTCGGGAGGATGGTCACCCTGTGCCACGCCATATAGCCAAACCTCGTCTCGGCCGTGTCGAACTAGTGCTTCATTCCCGTGCAGCTCAACCGGAAATACTCCGCTGCCTGCTGGCGTGTAGTTCACTCTGATTAACCGCGAGCCGGCAGGTACTCCAAACTCGGTGAACTTCACTTGTAATCGCTGCGATGGAGCAATTGCAACTTTGAATATTGCAGTTTTGAAGCCAACAAATGACGCAGCGGTATCATGCAGGAACGGCACCACGTGGTTAATCGTTGTCAGGTATGCCACCCACGCATTTGACGAACCACCGCAAACCTCACAGATGAGGGGTTTGCCGTAGAAGAAGTCTGAGATCAGCTCGTGCCCGTGGCCCGCGCCGTTGCCACAGTGCGGGCAAACAACAAACGGAATATTTTGAACTAACGGAAGGCCCGGCGAGGTTTGCGTCGGCACAGCGGGGTGGTCGGTCATGTCAAGGTCTCTATTATTCAATTGCGGTCGATTTTGCGTAGTGTAATGGCTGTTATGCTTTGGAAGCGGCCGTCGTCCTTGCATTAGCGCGTGAGGCCGCTTCGGGTCGGCATCTGTCGTCCGCCTCGCGTTTGCCAGCGGTGCGGTGCACGCCTCGTCGTCGCCCGGATTCGGCCATGAGACGCCATCCGCCCGCCTCATCGCCCGGACGTTCGGACGTCGGATCCACTCCGCAAACGGCCATTCGATTGGCCGAAACGGTCATTGATCAACAGCGTTATACGACTCCCGTCATATATCGTCCGCCACGCAGGCCCGCGCAAATCGCGTTTGATATTCGCTCGACGAGAGACCGCGCTTGCAATGGGAGCAGCAAAAGGGAGAAGGCGTGAATTGGACGTTGGGCGATGACGTTGGGTTGCTGTTGCGCCGAATCCGCAAAGACTACCGACAGCAGCAAAGCCCCGACGACGGCGACTCCGGGTCCAGTTACGTGCCCCGGGATCTGTCGAACAAGGGGAGGTTCAATGCGCAAGCGGACGGGCGTACCGTCCCGTCCGCAATTGAATTCGTGTTCAGCCGAGCGGCGGTGAAACGTCTCGCGAGCACCTGAATCCGCGCTAACCGCCGCCTGCCAGCGTCATCAAGCCCGGGGCGAACACGTAGAAACCCACCCCGATGATGATGAGGTAGAGAAGCATGATGAACGTCCATCCCATGTTGTGCCGGATTACTTCTCCTTCGTTACGCACGAAACGGCTGGTCGACACGCCCACACTCGCGGTCTGCGGCGCAACCGGCTTTCCAACCTCGGCGCCCACCGAGTTGAGCGACGGCAGGAGCAGCGTGGGGAAGCCGAGCAAGCGCCCGACCGTTACCTGAAAGAAGCCGAACATTGCGTTGGTGGACGTATTGCTGCCAGACAGCGCCACACCGATCCAGCCGAGAATCGGCGCAACGACGATGAAGGCGACACCGATCTTTGAGAATCCCTCGGCAAGGGAGGCCGCCATGCCCGAGAAATTGAAGATGTACGCGAGGCCGAAGATGAAGACGCCTACCAACAAGGCGCCCCACATCTGATGCCAGGTGCGGCGGAAGGCTTCCGCATATTGCGCGGGCTTCATGCCGATCAGCAGGGTGGTGATGAGCCATGCGGCGAAGATCGCCGTGCCGCCGATGAAAGGCGCGAAAGCGAAGACGGCGCTCACTTGAGTGCCCGGGCGAATCGAGGAGCCTGCCGTGACCGCGAGCTTGAGCCAGACTATCTTGGGCAGCGGCGACCATGGGCCGGTCCACAGGACCACCACCACGATCAGCACAATAAAGGGCAGCCAGGCGCGGAACACCTGGGCCCTCGAAAGTCCGTGCGGCGCGTTGCCAAGTGCCGCCGCCGCCGCATCGACCGGCTTGCCGCCATAGCCGAGCACGGTTTTCGGGCGCCAGAATTTGAGCAGCACGAGCAGGGCGGCAAAGCAAACGATCGAACCGGTCACATCCGGCAGATAGGGTCCCAGATAAACCGCGACCGGATATTGTCCGGCGATGTAGCCGAGCGAGCCAACCACCGCGAGCGGCCAGCCGTCACGCAAGCCGGTTCGTCCGGAGACCAGATAGATCAATACCCAGGGCGGCAGCAACGCGAGCACCACCACGATATGCGCGACCGAGGCGGAAAGCGCGAGTATTGGCAGGCCCGTCACGGCTGCCAGGGCAATGATCGGCACACCGAGCGCGCCGTAGGAGACCGGGGCATTATTGGCGATCGCGGCAACGCGGATCGCGTCGAGATCGGGAATGCCAAGCGCGATCAGAATCGGCGCCACGAACGCCCAAGGGTAGCCGAACCCGACAAGCCCCTCGAGCAGGGCGCCGAAAGCCCAGGCAAACAGCATGGTCTGTGCCCTGACGTCCGCCGTGCCCTGGGCGGTGAGCCAGCGCCGGAAATCGTCGAACACACCGGTGAGCGTCAGCGAATTGAAAAGCATGACACCCCAGAACGTAATCCAGTCGACCGCCCAGATGCCCGTCAGCGAGCCATAGATATAGGCCCGGATCCCCGTGCTCAGCGGCATCCCCCATACCGCGACGGCGAGGATAAAGGTGACAATCGCGCCGAGCAGCACGGAAAGCCAGGCAGAAATCTTGAAGACCGCGAGTAGTACCAGCAGAATGATCACCGGTACCAGCGCCAGCAGCCACGACGCGAACAAGCTGCCGGTCGGATTGAGAATTTGCTGGAACATAGATGAGACTCCGGTTTGTTTTTAAATATCGCCGGGAGACGCGTGACCGCGGTGCGGTACCTTTCGCAGTGTAGGTAAGATATTTGATATCGCAATAAGCGCTTGTGTGGATGCGTCTGTCGTTGTCACGGAACGAAGGTGCTCGGGTAATTCCGTACACGTTAGCACTAGAGGGCGTTCAGATCGAAGTCCTCCTGTTGCGATGAGGCGCCACGTTGCAGAGCTTCCGCTTGGCTGACGAGAGGATCCTGTTCGGGCTGGGGCAAGCCGCCAATTCCAGATTGACATGCCGAAGTCGAAGCCAGGTGTGTCCCGTGCCGTCAGCGCGGGCGCCCCTACGTGATAAGCGTTTCGCGGCGGGTAGCCTTTCTCCGCAGCGGAGCGGAATCAACGCCGCATTAGGGGAATTAGTGGGACAACCCAAACGGGTTAGCCCTCCGAATCCATAAAGACACGAAGGTATTCGATCGCTGACCAAGCTCACCGTAGGTCGGCTGTACTTCCATAACTGCCGTTCGGTTTCAGGATCCTCTATGACCGAATCGGGTCGGCATCTGTCGTCCGCCTCGCGTTTGCCAGCGGTGCGGTGCACGCCTCGTCGTCGCCCGGATTCGGCCATGACGGGACGTTCGTCCCGCGCGTCGCCCTGACATTCAGGCGACGGATCTGCTCTTATGTCAGCCCTTCGAACCACGACAGCTCGACCAGCGGCAACGGGTCAGGCTGGGCCCTAACAGCCAGCTCGCTTTTCGCGGCTCACGCTTGCGTATGAGTGATGCGAACAAAAATTGCCTCAGAGTTCTTGTTGGACTGCCATGGCGGCGGCATACTCGGCGACAAAACAAATTACGGGGTGAAAGATGAGAAGCATCAAAGCTGTGATCGTGAGTGTAGTCGCGACTGCGGCACTTTTTGGTTGCGACAGTAAGGACGGTACGTCACAGCCCCCTGCGGAAAGGCCCTCCACACCGGCAGCGGCCAACGAGAAACCGAATAATGAGGCCAATGCTGCGCCTGTCGCGGCACAAGCCCCGCAGCGACCATCTGTGATGGAAGAATTGGTAAGCGCTGGGCAGGCTTTTGAGCCTGGGTCTTACGCTAAGGGAACAATTCCAAAAGGCGAGTACGCGTACGTTGGGATGAGTGAGGGTTATTTCGGGGAGGAAATCAACGGACACATCATAGATAACCAAATCTTCCCGTCCTTTGGGTACGTTTTCGTACACGATATCGGCGATATCAAGACAGACGGGTATCTCCTTTCGCCTGTCGCTTTGAATAAGTTAGGGTACAAAAGCGCGTCGGAAGTGTTTCGATCAGTCACGAAGCAAGACACCTACAATTTCTCCGGTATGTACAAGGTAGGGGCCGACCTTCCCGCGGGAAACTACGTCATAGAAAGCGCGGGAGCAGCCTACGTCTCCGTCAATACCGGCCCCGCGGGAAATGGTGAAATCGTCTGGAATGACAACTTCCATGGTACAAAGTCTGCCAATTTGACCAACGGCCAGTACATCGAGCTTAACAATGCTTCGATTTCGCCGGTTCGTACTCCTGGGAGCAACGGAGCGCAAGAGGCACAGACTGCCGATGGGTCAGCGCCACCCCGTATCGAGACGGCTCCCCCACCGCAAGCATCGCAGCAATTCGCGAGATCCCAAGCGGTCGCCGATGTTATGCAGGTCGGCGACTTCGATATGAATCTGCGGAGTTGCCCAGGGACGACCTGTTCAGCGTTGGTCGTAATTCCGAAGCATGCGCAGGTCAGCGTCGATGCGAGATCGATTCGCAACGTTACTGAAGCGTCGGGTGCACAGACGCCGTGGGCACGGATCACTTATTCTGGCCCGTATTGCGAACCGGCAACGCTGGATCAGCAGCGAGGGTGCGTCACCTTGCATGAGCCAGGCGGCCCCATCGTAGGGTGGGTGAACTTCCAGCGATTGTCGGCTGCTCCGACTAGCCAGTAGCCAGCAACGTATTCGCCCACTGAGCGTCGGACTGGGAGATGCGCATATCTGCGGAGCCAGGAAATGGAGCAACGCCGAAGGACGACGTAAATCTGGCTAAAGGTGTCGAACGATGCGATGGCCGCCGAACTTCCGCGTTCGGCCACTAACCCCCGTTCCCCGGCGCGCTCCGACGGTCATCGGATTGTCGGCTCAGATTGCATAGCAGGCCGTCAGTGACCAGTAGTGCTGGCCGCGTTCAGTTCACAAGTGCCCGTTCATATACGGGCAAGGACCAAACTCAAAACTGCTGCCAGTTCCGCTAGGCTTATTGGCCCATCGATGCGACCGACTTGCGTCGATGAGGTCCCTTCATATAACTTTCCGTTTTCAAATCTCGCCACTTGATTCGAGGACGTTCCGCGAAACACTTTTCCGCCATCGATTCGTGCAATTTGCGTGGATGAAGTGCCTTCAAAAATCTTTCCGGACTCGACTTTTAGAATTTGCTTGGATGACGTTCCATGGAAAACCTTGTTTCCGTCAATCTTTGCAATCTGTGCCGATGATGTTCCTTCAAAAAGCCTTCCGCCATTTAGGTGCGCTAGCTGCGTTGATGAAGTTCCGCGGAATATCTTTGTTGCCATTTTCGTTTCCTCCTTAAGTGAGTATGTAGATGACCGTGGCGAATCTGGGCGCGGTGATTGGTGATCGCCGATATGGCGTTGCTCAGACGTCAATGGCCTGCCGCTCGCGCGGATTTTGTCCCGCCGGCTGTCGTGAAGCGCGTGCCGCAGTCCAGACTACGACGAGCAACTAGCGAATCGACTCAAGCCTAGCTTGCAGTTCAACGAACTGAGAGACGGTCTCGTTGATGGCGCGCGTCTTATTGAGGTCTCGGAGTCGACGTAAAACCACGAACGATTGCTCGTTGCTCATTTGGCGCCGTACTCCATTGGTTTTGCGGAGCGCTTCGGCCGCCTCGATTAGCGCATCACGCTTTTCTGCACAGACGTGATTGAGCTGCACAAAGGTTGTTACCTGAAACGTCTCACCAGTCTGACGGACGTTTAACCCAGCTGGGTAATAGTACCAGTCGGGAAACTGGTCCAAATCAATGAGCGAGTCCCATCGCTGGAGTGAAAAGCCGGTGCGCACACGTTTGGGATCGACCAGGACATCATCGAATCGCTGCCGCAAAGCGGAAACAAAGGGCGCAAACTGCGCTTGGCGAATGCAATGGTCCCAGACCGAAGTACGGCGCCAGTAAAGCTGGAATAGGCGCAGCATTGCCTTTCCGTCAAGCGTATTAGCTTCGGACATCAGTTCCGTGAGCATGTGTGCACGCGCTCCCTTGGAGCCATGCCGTGCCCAAGGGGTCATGAACTCGAGAACTTCGGGGTGACCGCCAGCGACCTCCGTCACGAGCCGACCGAAGGAACTCTTTCCCATCGAATCTTCCGTTTCATCTTCGATGACGTTACGAAACTGTGCAAGCGCCTGCCGTACATGCTGCGCTGTGGCTTCGCGTTGCTCTGCCTCGCGAAGAAACTCAGCGAGCCAGTCGTAACCTACTGATATCCAAGCGTCATCCTCGGGCGCCGCCTCACGAGAATCGACGAAAATGTGCACGCCAAGGAAGTCCGGCAGAAGCTTTTCCAACTGTTTCCGGTAGTCCCTGAGTTGTGCGCGTGACTGCTGTGCGCCAAATTTATTCTCAATCGCGACATAGCGTCGACGGCTCGTGTCTACGACCAACACGTCAAGGGCGCGACCATTAAGATCCACCTCAGTGGTGACCACTGCCGAGGAGAAGCCTTCCGTTTGCACGTTGGAGGGCGACAGGAAACGTCGAGTCGTTAGTGGCATGTTCGCGTCATCTGAGTTCCACCAGGCGCGGGTGAGAAGCGACTGAATCGCCAAATCCCCCAATCCGTGACCCTCGGATGGATCAAGCAACCATGCCAAGAACCGGGAAACGTTAACTTCCTTCGGGTAGCAGATGCGCAGGGGTTGCCAAGAGGCCGTCGACGTAACGAGTCGCTGAACGTTCGCGTCGGCAAAAAAATAATCAACTAGGGTTTCAGTCGAATAGTCGGCCATCAGATTGCGGATGTTATCTGTGTTGTGGAAATGCGCTTGCGTCGCAGCCGCCCATATGGGCCAAAGTTGAATTCGTGAGCCAGCCGCGAACGATTGCCTTGCGCAAGATAATCTGTAAATTACTCGCCGCTTGCAATCACGGCCCCTTTTGACTGCTTGACCGGAGTCTCGACTAAATTATCGGCATCTTATCGGAAAGCTTGAGCCGAAACACCGAAAACTGACTTGTACAGACGCCAGCATTTGGTCGCAAGCGTGACCCGCGTCGTGGCGAGAGCGGGCGCATTACGAATGGTCGCAATGGCCAATGACGCGCCGCTCAACTTGGGGATGGCGACCGTTGCGCCTCAGAAGCGGCCCCTCGTTGGGCGGGAGCCCCTATGGCCGCTCAGGGTCGAGACTCGCCGCTCCGATGTCGCCGTACTCGGCCGAGCGGCGCGACGGCTCGTCTGGCACAGTGCGGCCGACATGCGTCGCTCGTCGAAAGGAGGGCCAGCCAACCATTCGAACGTCATTGGCTCATCCGAAAGCAGCCGCCGAATCGATATCTCAAGTTGTAGTCGCCGACTGCCGTTAAGCTGGCTTGCCAGCGGATTTGTTCATGCCAAACCCATAAGAAGTTCCCAGCGAATGACACCTCGGCCGGGACTCTGAGCATCGTTTCGGCCAATCACGGACCTCGTCAATCCATTCCATGTTCAAACGCATTCTGTCAGCCCTGAGCGGCGAAAAGCGCGATGCCGCCACCACTGCTTCATCTGTCCCCACGGACGCCGCGAATCCGCAAACGGCCGATGGTGAATTAATCACCGTCTACGACGCCTATGGCCGAGAGATGAAGATCCCGCGCGGCGAGTGGCGCGATAAGGTTTTCCTGCCCAATCTGCAACAGAAGTGGAACAATGCTGCAGAACTCTACAGCCAGATTATTTCTGGCCTTAACGACGGATTTGCAGCCGACCTGATGGCCGCGGCCGCCCGTCTTGTCGAAATTGATGACAGTCCCGAGCGCGGCCACACGATTCAGGGCATCGTGCAAATGGAAAACGGCCAGCTAGATGCCGCCGAGGCGACGTTTCGTGCCGGTATGGCGAAAGCCGGAGAGACCGGAACGCTGCTGACCAATCTGGCCAAAGTATTGGTCAAGCGTGGTGAGGAGACCCGCGCACACGAAACGCTCTGGCGGGCGGTACAAGCCGACCCGAACCAAGACAACGGACTGCTCTGGTGGGCGACCATTCAGCGAGAGCGCGGAGGCGAGGAGGCCTATCTACACGCGCTACGTACGGTGGCGGCCCTGCCCGGCAGTTGGCGGGCGCAATTGTGGCTGGCGCGCCACCATCTGGAACACAAGGACGTCGAGGCAGCCCGTGCGCTCTATGCAGAAGTGCTCGAAGGGGGCATGTTCGACAGCAGTTCACTAATGATGATATCCGGTGACTTGGGCAACAACGGCCAAGCTCCGCTGATTCTCCGGCTCGTAGGTCCGGCCTATGATGAGCGCAAGCACGACCCCATGGCTGGCCTGAACCTGCTGCGCGCCTGCCAACAACTCGGCAAGGTTGATGAAGGGGAAGCGCTGCTGGCTCGTATGTACCCCTTGGGCATCGCACCAATCAAGCACCACCTTGACCAGTTCGCGCAAACATTCCAGCAAATGCGCAACCAAGCGGCACAAAGCACGCCGATAGATCCCGACGCCCTGAAGATCAGTACTCTGACGCTGCGTCAGCCGATTTGGCATTACGGTCTGCGCGATGCCGGCTGGCTGTTCACGCAAAAGCCGGAAGACGCCGAAGAAGTCGGCTTCTTTGCGCTCTCGAAAATAATGGACGGCTCGGAACGAGCCGAATCGCAACGCGAGGATGATCTGGGGCGTTTGACGCGCGCCATCCCCCTGTATTTGGCTGAGGCTACTCACTACTGGAGCGACTATGCGGCTAACTGCTACATCCAGATCGTCGAGGGTGCCGGTCCGGTCGTAACGGGAGGCGAAACCGACGGCAACGTACTCTTCGAGACTATGCCATCGAGGATGAAGTACTTCATAACCGGAGAGATCGGCACTTCGACGGAAGGCGATGAGGTTCAATGGGAGCTGTGTCTGACGCTCTGGGACTGCGCGGCCCGCACAAAGCAAACAAGCGAAAGGGTAAAAGCAGCGCGCGCAGAGATCGGAGCGTTGGTGGCCACACTTGAGAAGACCTTGCTTGAGTGCATCGGTCGGAAGCGAGAACAGGCCCTGGACGCGTTCTACCAGCGGCCCACGACGGATGTCATGCCTGCGTATCTAGGAGAATTGGGCCAAGCCTTCACATTGACGCTGCTTGCTAACGAACTCATGCCTAAATCTGCGATTTGGGGTGAGCGTGCCATGCTTGACTGGCCCCTCACCATGGCCCTGCACTGGCCTTCGGCGGAGGTCCCGAAGCTAATGTACATCTCCGGCTTGAGCAAGGCACGGGACTACCAGTCGGACATACTGGCGGAATACAAGGAGCGCAGCCTGCAAATGCTACGCGAAGCGGGGCAAGCAAACAGCCTAGTTGTCCAGTTGGCACCGCTGGTGTGGAAAGTCTTCGGCATGCAGGACGAGTTTCAGGCCCATATGCGCAATTTGCCCTCCGACACAAACCCAGCGTACAAGACGTGGCTGCATAGCATTGGAGAGTAGCCTGCGCGTTGGGTATGAGCTCTGGTCCCGCTCCGATAGCCGGGTGACCTCCGACGGTCACCCCGGTTTGGTGCAATCGACCGGCAGCTTCAGGCGCCTTATGCCTATGCAGGTACCGCGCCCGCGGCGATCGCCGCGCTCGATCGTCGTGCGCTAGCCGGCCATAACCGGTCGTTCCGGTATCCCTCTCATTGAGTCCCGCGACTGAACATCCGCTAGACTGAACTACCTCCAAACCACTCCGCTCTCATCAATCATGCAATGCACCGCCAGAAGGCTGGCTATGATCGGCATGCTCCTGTTATCAGACGCTGCTTTGGCTCATCAGCCGTCGCAGGCAGACGAGCCCCGCGAGTCAGTGCATCGGGCGGGGCCGAACGGTCTTGAAGGTTGGACAATGATCTATCCGTCTCCGGACGGTCACGGCTACCCCACAACCTTGGTTATCGCCCAGTGGGGGCACGTTGTCCGTCGAATCCAAGGAAATCCATTGGTGTGGAAATGGATGTTTTGGGAAAACGGAAACCAGGTCACCTATCAGACTGGATCATTGCACTTCAACATGGGGTGCGTGCTAGTCGAGATCGCAAGTGGCCGACAACTGGCGAAACTCGATTGCTATCGCGAACTTGCCGAGGATGCCCCTGCATGGGAGAAAGCGTTGCGTTGATCAGGACGGCGTCCTGGCTCTCTTCGAAAGCACGATGGATGCGTTCGCACATCTCCGCTTCGCTGTTCGTCTGGAATGGCCTTCAGCGTTGACGAAACAAAGTAGGAAGCCGGACGTCAGCCTGCTTGTGCTCAGGAGTCGGAACCCGCAAGCCGCGGACGTTACCAAGCGAACCGGCAACCTGCCTGCCCGAACACCGTGCGCCGGTACTCGCCGCCCATGCTGTGCGCGTACCGAATGTCCGCATACAGCGTCGAACGTTTGCCGAAGCTGCCTGTCAGGCCGACGCCGAGTTCGTACCATGTTTTGCCCAATTGATTGTCGAGCACGGTGCCCCCGATGTTCGTCTGCCCCGGTGAGAAGAAATCGTGCAGCACGTCGGCGGTGAACGACGGCGTCACGCTCGAGGTCTTCGAATCGTTCCATAGATTGGCCGTGAACAACCGGAAGCCCATACGGCCGCGCAGAGCGTTCGTCGAATCGGCGCGGACCTGGGAAATGCCGTCGTCGAAATGGTTCAGGTGCAGATACTGATAGAGCAACTGGACCTGTGGCTCTATCACTACCCCCGTTGCGCCGAGTGCGAGGGGTTTGCCGGCCTCACCGGAAACGCCGGCGCTGAAGCCATTCTGGCTCGCACTGCCGCCATAGACGTCGCCGTACCGGTTGCGATAGTGCGTTAGCTGCCCGACGCCGTCGATGTAGCTACCGTCGGGCAGATAGCGCGTCCAGTAACCGCCGAGCGACTGCGCCTGGGTTTCCACGGTTCCCGTCGCATTCGACAGTTGGCCGGTGATGCTGCGCAAGTTGTCGCTGAACGACGCGGACGTCGAACCGAACGTCACGGTCGCGCCTGCATGCGTGCTGCCGCCGTTGGAATCTCGCGCGAGCGTCCAGTCCTTGCCGAATTGGGCGAAGAAGGTGTGCTCGTCGGTCGAAAAGCGGCTGCCCGCGTCGGCATCAAGGTTGTGTCCGCCAAAGCGCCCCCAGATGCCGTTGGCATGTGCCGGCTGCACCGCATCGGTGCTGGCCTCATCGCCGACGCGCGTGTGCAGGCTGCCAAGCACCGAAAAACCATAGTCCGTGTTGAGCAGCGGCGTGACCGAATAGCCGACCACTGCCGGGCGATACGCGACAGGCGCCGCTGCGGTTGCAGTGGCCGGTCCCGCCGATGCGACTGGCGATGTCGCCGCCGACGTCGTCTGTTCCAGCTTGGAGCGCAGATACCAGCTGTTGGCGTCCGTCGGTCCGCCCTGATAGAGCAGGTACTGATAGGCGCCGGCCTGGACTGGCTGTGCCAAACGGAAGCTGTTAGCGCTCGAAGTCCCTTTCACCTGCACAAGTTCAATGCCGTTGCCCACGGTCTGCGCAGCGGTGCCCGACTGCTTGACCGAGATCGTGGTACTGCCGCTCGCGTTTCCGCCGACGACCAGTCGATCCGACTGTGACGCGGTGCCGCTCGCGTCAAGCGCCGTATTGAGGACCAACCGTCCGCTCCCGCTGTAGTTGCCGGCAACCTGCAGCACGTTGCCTGGGGTGCCATTGGCTGCGGCAAGTTGTAGCGTGCCATTGTTCGTCACGGAGCCGCCGACCGTCAGGGTACCGGACTGGCCCGCCGCAAAGACCGGCAGCGCGTTAGCCGGCGCGAGCGTGCCGTTGTTCTGCACTGAGCCGGCGATCTGTCCGTATCCCCCAAGGGTTGCACCAGATGCAACGGATATATCGCCCGAACCGCTTGTCGCTTGCGGATGTGACGCATCGCCGACTGCCAGCGTTCCAGCCGCGATGGTTGTGCCGCCGGCGTAGGTGTTGTTAGCGCTCAGGATCGTCGTGCCCGTGCCGATTTGCCGCACTGCGCCGCTACCCGAAACCGCCGCCGACAGCGTGACTGTATCGCTGCGATCGATGGCCAGCGTGCCGTTGTTCGCCACGTCACCTGCGATGCTGCCGGATGTTCCCCCATTGCCGAGTTGCAGCGTGCCGCCGTTGATCGCGGTGCCGCCGCTGTAGGTGTTGTTACCCGTAAGCAGCAACGTACCGGCATCCGTCTTGGTGAGC
>NZ_JBMRBK010000086.1:0-6037 GCF_057351765.1 Trinickia sp.
AGCTTTCTGAGTCCTCTGTGTACCACTTGTCGTGGACCGCAGGAATCGAAGCGTTGATTTATCGGGATTTTCCAAGCTGCTCAAGCAGTTGGGTGAGTTCTGGCGGAGAGAGGGGGATTCGAACCCCCGATAGGCTGTTAACCTATACACGCTTTCCAGGCGTGCGACTTAAACCGCTCATCCATCTCTCCGGGAGCCGAGGATTATAGCAGAGTTCGTGCGTCGCTCCGCCACCCATCCGCACGCCAAGCGAGCGTTAGGAATTCACCCGCCACCGTGCCGCAAGATTCCTTTCATCGAAGCCAACAACACACGCCAGTGATCGACCTGCCGGCGTTGAAACAGCATCAACTCGAACCCGTGCCGGGCCACATGCTCCCGAGGAATCGTATCCCACCCACGATGCTCGACCGTCACACGAGTTTCATCGCCAACCGCTTCGAAACACACGTCGAGATACGTAGCCTGATCAGCGGCAAACGTCGCCTGCCGCCAGGTCAACGCGAGCCGATGCCCAGGCTCCCAAACATTGATGCGGCCCACTTCGAACTCCGTGCCATCCTCGAACGTCGCCACGAGCCGCCCGCTCTCTCCCGGTTCGAACGCTAACCGTCCATCGCCGCGCGGCGTGAGCGCGAACAGCGGATTGGGCACCCACCATCGCCCGATCTCCTGCGTGAAAGCCTCGAACGCCCGAAGCGTCGACACCCCGACCCGAAGCGAGACGATGACCGAAGCTGTCATCGATTCCCCTTTTCGACATGTGCCTTGAACGCGGACAATTGCGCCGCCCACATCGCTTCCGTACCGGCAACCCAGCGCTTCAATTCCGTCATGGCGCCATCCTTCAACGAATACACGCGCACGCGCGCATCGAATTGCGGATGCATTTCATCGACCAGTCCGGACGCCTTCAAGAGCCGTAAATGCCGGCTCAACGCAGGCGGCGATAGCGAGAGCGCGCTCGCCAATTCGCCGGCGCTGCGCGGCCGCTCGCCGAGCAACTCGATGGCGCGGCGCCGGTTCGGATCGGCAAGCGCCGCAAAGATTCTGTCGACAGCGGCTGTCAATCGAGCCGAGTCCGCGTAGTGAATCCGCTCGCCTTGTCCCACTCTTCAGGCGTCATCTTTTGGACGGTGACGCTGAAGGACCAGATGTGGCCCTCGACATCCTTCGCGCGATATGCCCGATCGCCGTAAAACTGCGTCTCCGGCTCCATGAGAATCGCCGCGCCGGCTGCGCGTGCACGGGCGCAATGCGCGTCGATATCTTCGCCCTGCGCGAGTTGGACATGAACGGATTGCGTGTTCTTGCCACCGATCGAGCGCGGGCTCTTGTGTTCCTCGCTCCATTCGCTCCCTATCATCAGGACCGAATCACCATACGACATTTCAGCGTGCGCCAGATTGCCGTCGCCATCGAGGATGACGAACAACGGCTCGAACCCGAATGCCGTCTCGAGCCAGCGATAAGCCGCCTTCGGATCCTGATAAGACAGTGCACTCGACAGCCCCTTCGGCCGATAAAGATCACTCATGTCAGTCCTCCTTTTCTCGTCGCCTGGATGCCACTTGCAAATACTGGCAATATTTAACCAAAAACGCAAGTAAATGTCGCATACGCGCGACGACATAAAGGCCGTGCCGCCCTTCACTACGCTCAACACGCTATGGCCGTCGAATGTAATCGACGAGCGCCAGGGTATGGGCGTCGGGCTTTCGGTCCAAAAGACTGACGCCGATCGTCGCGATAAACCCCGCCGGCACGCCGAACACGCCCGAGCTGATCGGCTGGATGCCGAACCACCGCGCCCCGGCCACGCCCGTCAGTTGAGCAAAATAGGGATGCGTCGACACGATGTAGTAAATGCAAACCGCAAGCCCCGCTACGATTCCGGCCACCGCGCCGCGTTTCGTCGCGCGCTTCCAGAAAACGCCGAGCACGAGTACGGGGAAGAAACTGGACGCCGCAAGCGAAAACGCCGCCCCCACGAGAAACAGGATGTTGCCTGTGTTCAGCGAGGCGACATATGAAGCCAACAACGCCACACCCAGCAGCAAGATCTTCGACAGCGTGACGCGCCGCTGCGTTGAAGCAGCAGGGTCGATCATGGAGTAGTAAAAATCGTGCGAGAGCGCGTTCGCGATCGTCAGCAGCAGTCCGTCGGCCGTCGAAAGCGCCGCGGCCAGCGCGCCCGCCGCAACGAGGCCCGAAATCACATACGGCAAACCGGCAATTTCCGGTGCCGCCAGCACGACCATGTCCGGCTGCATGCGCACTTCGGACCAGCGCACGATGCCATCGCCATTCGTATCGGCAATGTTGATCATCGTCGGATCGACGCGATGCCATTGCACGACCCATGACGGCAGATCGGCAAATAACCGTCCAACCAGGTGAGTCATCACCTCGTGTTTGATCAGAACGGAAAGCACCGGCACGCTCACATAAAAAAGCGCGATAAAAAAAAGCGTCCACCCGACAGAGCGTCGCGCCGACGCGACGGAGGTCGTGGTGTTGTAGCGAACCAGGATGTGCGGCAAGCTCGCCGTGCCCAGCGAAAGACACAGTAACAGCGAGAGGAAATTGCGCTGGTGGATGCGGCGCTCGTTTTCATTGGCGGCGGAGAACGGCTCCTGCATCGGCACCGGATCCGTTGCGCGCGCAAGCAAGTCGTTTCGTGCCCGGGTCCACGTTGCGCGTGCAGCGGCCGGGTCGCGCGGAAATGCGCCTAATGCCGCCTCGAGTTCGTGAATCTCGCGCAGTGGGCCGTTGCGCCGGCGCAGCGCGTCGAGTTCGCGCGCCAAGTTCGCCTTCCCGTCGAGATATGAGCCCGGTAAGGCGGCAATCTGCGCATCGATCTGCGCGGCGCGCTCTCGATACCACGAGCGAACGCTGCGTTCTTCGCGTGCGTCGCGCGCCTGCTGCTCGAGCGTCTGAATACGCTCCATCAGACGACCGTAGGTCAATTGCGGCACCGGCCCCAGTCCGTCCTTCAGGGCAATCATCGAGACGGGCACGAGCATCGCGCTGATCAGGATGACGTACTGTGCGACCTGAGTCCAGGTGACGGCCCGCATGCCGCCGAGAAACGAGCACACGAGTATGCCGGCCAGTCCGCACGCGATGCCGATCGCAAAGTCGACCCCGATGAAGCGCATGGCAATCAGCCCCACGCCTTGAATCTGGGCGACGAGATAGACGAACGAGCAAAGAATCGCGGAGCCCGCTGCAAGCCCGCGCACGAGGTTGCTCGAATACCGCGTGCCGAGAAAATCGGGAATCGTGTAGCGGGCGAGCTTGCGCACGTAAGGCGCCAGCAGAAACGCCACGAGGCAAAAGCCGCCGGTCCATCCCATCAGGTAGGCGAGGCTGTCGTAGCCGGTCGCGTAAAGCGAGCCGGCCAGACCGATGAAGGATGCGGCCGAGAGCCAGTCGGCAGCCGTCGCCATGCCGTTGAAGAAGGCCGGCACACGGCGCCCGGCCACGTAGTACTCGACGACATCGGACGTGCGGCAAAGCAAGCCGATCACGGCATAGACGGCGATCGGCAGAAACAGAAACACGTAGCCCACCCATGGGCCCGCGCCTAGCGCACGCTCGATGCGCCACATCAAGTAGATGAAGACGAAGAAGCCGACCGTGTAAAACGCGTATGCCTTGCTCAGGCGACCGACGAGCTTCATGGCGTGCGGTCTCGCGCATCGTCGAGGGTCTCGGCCTCTATCGCTCGTCGCATCGTACGGTCGGCCATGCCCATCGCCACGATATAGACGACGATCAACGCCAGATAGATCACGATCGCGCCTTGCGCACCCAGATAGAAAGGCAGGCTGAAGCCGGCGAAGCGCAAACCCGCCAGCTCCCGCGCAAAAAGCGGTACGACGAACGATACGCTAAAGCCCATCGCCATCAGCACGGCGATGAGCGCGAGATTGAAGCGCCAATAGCGCCGATGCGCGCGTGCAAGCGCGCTCGACATCGATCGAGGCTCGACTGGCTCGGAAACAGCCGTTTCGGGAAGACGTGGCGCAACCATGCGCCTATGTATCAAAAAGGCGCGGCACGGGCAATCGGGATTGTCCGTGCCGCGCCCGGCATCTGCGTCAAACTGCCGCTGACCGCGGCACGATGACCAACGTCAACGCACCTCGGCGAGCTGTTCGAGAATGGCGGGATTTTCGAGCGTCGAGACGTCCTGCGTGATCGCCTCGCCCTTGGCCAGCGAGCGCAGCAAGCGCCGCATGATCTTGCCCGAGCGCGTCTTCGGCAGGTTCTCGCCGAAACGGATCTCCTTGGGCTTGGCGATCGGACCGATCTCCTTGCCCACCCACGCGCGCAGCTCGTTGGCCAGCTTCAAGGCCTCCTCGCCTTCAGGGCGCGTGCGCTTGAGCACCACGAACGCCACCACCGCTTCGCCCGTCGTGTCGTCCGGACGCCCCACCACCGCCGCTTCCGCCACCTGCGGATTGGCCACCAGCGCCGATTCGATCTCCATCGTCCCCAGCCGGTGCCCCGACACGTTCAGCACGTCGTCGATGCGGCCCATGATCGTGAAGTAGCCCGTCGCCTTGTCGCGCACCGACCCATCGCCCGCCAGATACAGCCGCCCGCCCAGCTCCTCCGGAAAGTAGCTCTTCTTGTAGCGCTCCGGATCGCCCCAGATCGTGCGGATCATCGCCGGCCACGGCCGCTTGACCACCAGGATGCCGCCCTGCCCGTTCGGCACATCCTGCCCCGTCTCGTCGACGATCGCCGCCATGATCCCCGGCAGCGGCAGCGTGCACGAGCCCGGCACCAGCGGCGTGGCGCCCGGCAGCGGCGTGATCATGTGCCCGCCCGTCTCCGTTTGCCACCACGTATCGACGATCGGACAGCGCCCACCACCCACGTTCTCGTGGTACCAGACCCACGCCTCGGGGTTGATCGGCTCGCCCACCGTGCCGATCACGCGCAGCGACGACAAATCGTAGCGCTTCGGGTGCACCGCCGCGTTGGCTTCGGCCAGCTTGATCAGCGAGCGGATCGCCGTGGGCGCCGTGTAGAAGATGCTGACCTTGTGCCGCGCGATCATGTCCCAGAACCGCCCGCCGTCCGGGTACGTCGGGATGCCTTCGAACATCACCTGCGTCGCGCCGCACGCCAGCGGCCCGTAGGCGATGTACGTGTGCCCCGTCACCCAGCCGATATCGGCCGTGCACCAGAACACGTCCTGCGGCTTCAGATCGAACGTCCACTTCATCGTCTGCGCGGCCCACAGCAAGTAGCCCCCGGTGCTGTGCTGCACGCCCTTGGGCTTGCCCGTCGAGCCCGACGTGTACAGCACGAACAGCGGATGCTCCGCGCTCACCCACTCGGGCTCGCACGTGGGCGCCTCGCCCTGCGTGATCTCGTGCAGCCACAGATCGCGCCCGGCCTGCCACTGCACCGCGCCACCCGTGCGCCGGTACACGATCACGCTTTTCACCGCCTCGCACCCGCCCATCGCCAGCGCCTCGTCCGCGATGTTTTTCAGCGGCAGCGCCTTGCCCCCGCGCATCTGCTCGTCGGCCGTGATCAGCGCCACCGCGCCCACATCGACGAGCCGCTCGTTGAGCGACTTCGACGAGAACCCGCCGAACACCACCGAGTGCGTCGCACCGATGCGCGCACACGCCTGCATCGCCACCACGCCTTCGACCGACATCGGCATGTAGATCACGACGCGGTCGCCCTTTTCGATGCCGCGCGCCTTCAATGCGTTGGCCAGTTGGCACACGCGCTGCAGCAGCTCGCGGTAGGTCACGTTCGTCACCGTACCGTCGTCGGCTTCGAACACGATCGCCGTTTTCTCGGCGTTGCCGAGCTCGATTTGCCGATCCAGGCAGTTGTACGACGCATTCAGCTCGCCGTCTTCATACCAGGTGTAAAACGGCGCATTCGATTCGTCGAGCACCTTCGTGAACGGCTTGTGCCACGACAACGTCTCGCGAGCGAGCTTCGCCCAGAATCCTTCGTAGTCGTGCTCCGCGTGCTCCATCAGCGCGCGGTACGCGTC
>NZ_JBMRBK010000087.1:0-20692 GCF_057351765.1 Trinickia sp.
AAATTCTGGTCGGGGTGAGAGGATTCGAACCTCCGGCCTCTACGTCCCGAACGTAGCGCTCTACCAGGCTAAGCTACACCCCGAATTGGACTACTCAAGCAGATCAGTCGCTTTCAGGACTGCCTCGCCGTCGAGTAAGAACATAATTCTATCAGGCTTTCCTTGTAATGGGAATCCGGGAACGATGAAATTGCCGCGGCCGCTGCTTGTGCCTCGCGCTTCGCACACTCGAGCGTATGGTCGAGCGCCCCCGAGCGGGTAATGGCATCGAAGATCGTTTCGAACCGGTCGGTGCCGCCGTGCTCGATCGCTTGACGGGCAAGCGCCGATTGCTCCGGTGTGCCGCGCTCGATCAGATAGATGAGCGGCAGCGTCGGTTTCCCCTCGCGCAAATCGTCGCCGGCGTTCTTGCCCATCGATTCGGCCGTACCGGTGTAATCGAGCCAGTCGTCCATGATCTGGAAGGACGTGCCGATGCGGCGCCCAAACTCCGCGGCGGCCGCTTCCGTGGTGGCGTCCGCTCCCGCGAGTACCGCGCCGAGTTGGGCAGCGGCCTCGAATAGCTTGGCCGTCTTGTAACGAATGACCTGCATATAGCGGGTCTCGTCGACATCGGCGTCATGCATATTGAGCAACTGCAGGACTTCGCCCTCGGAAATGATGTTCGTCGCTTCAGAGAGGATCTCCATGACGCGCATCTTGCCGACGCCGACCATCATCTGGAACGATCGCGAGTAGAGGAAATCGCCGACGAGCACACTGGCCGCGTTGCCGAACAGCGCATTGGCCGTCTTGCGGCCGCGGCGCAGGTCCGATTCGTCGACGACATCGTCGTGCAGCAGGGTGGCCGTATGAATGAATTCGACGACGGCCGCGAGCTCGTGCCGGTGACCCGTGGTGTCGCCGAGCGCGCGCGCGACGAGCAACAGCAGCGCCGGACGCAGTCTTTTGCCGCCCGCGCCGATGATGTATTCCGAGATCTGGTTGATCAGGAACACCTCGGAGGCCAAACGTTGCCGGATGACGCGATTGACCTGCTCCATATCTTCGGTGATAGGGGCAAGCAGGTTGGCTGCGCTGGGAGGGGAGGTGGCGGTCGACGACATGATGAGAAAAATGGGTAGTGCCGCGGATTATAAAGGGTTATCAACGGTTCCGAGGCGCATGCGACGTACTCGCCCCGGCGAATCGAGCCGCCGCGCCGGCATCATTGGGGCCGCATCGGAGGCGCCGCGCGACGGAAAGAGGATCGGACCGCTGAAAGGCGGGTTACGCCGGAAGTTTTGACCTTGCAGCTAACCCCATGTATAATCACGCGTTTTCACGCGCGGTGCGTGGAAGAGGAATGCTGTTGTGCGGGCGACGTCCCCGGCACGCGTCCTGGATGTTCAGGCGGCGGAACGACGGGCGGAATCGGTGCAACGGCGGAATACAGAGTGAGGTTATCAATGTACGCGGTCATAAAAACCGGTGGCAAGCAGTACAAAGTTGCCGTCGGCGAAAAATTGAAAGTAGAACAGATACCGGCAGACATTGACGCTGAAATCACGCTGGACCAGGTGCTCGCAGTGGGCGAAGGTGAATCGATCAAATTCGGTTCTCCGCTGGTCAGTGGGGCTTCCGTCAAGGCTACCGTCGTATCACACGGTCGGCATCCGAAATTGACCATCTTCAAGATGCGTCGCCGGAAGCACTACCAGAAGCACGCTGGTCACCGCCAGAATTACACCGAACTGCGCATTGACGCGATCAACGCGTAAGCGCACCGGTCAAGGAGCAATCAGATGGCACACAAGAAAGCAGGCGGGTCTTCCCGCAACGGCCGCGACTCCGAGTCGAAACGCCTCGGTGTGAAGGTGTACGGCGGCCAGGCGATCAACGCAGGCGGCATCATCGTTCGCCAACGCGGCACGCGTATGCACCCGGGCGACAACGTCGGTCTCGGCAAGGATCATACGCTGTTCGCGCTGGTCGACGGCCACGTCAAGTTCACGACGAAAGGCGCAGCCAAGAAGCACATGGTCAACGTCATCCCGGCTGCGGTCTGAGTTCGACCGGACACGGGTGCGATAAACCGAGAAGGCCCCGCGAAATGGCGGGGCTTTTTTGTTGCAAGCGCAGTTTGCGCTTTGGCTCAGGCAGGGCTGCAAGCCCACGCGAAGTGGCGTCCCTGTCCCGCTGGCATGGCGTTGGCCGGCTTGGTCATCGTCGGCCGGCGCGGCACAATATCGAAAACACGGGACGGAGCAATAGATGAAGTTCATTGACGAAGCGCGGATCGAGGTGATCGCCGGCGACGGCGGCGACGGCAGCGCGTCGATGCGCCGCGAGAAATTCGTTCCGTTCGGCGGACCCGACGGCGGCGACGGTGGCCGTGGCGGCAGTGTCTATGCCATCGCGGATCGCAACATCAACACGCTGATCGACTACCGCTACGCGAAGAAGCATCAGGCGCGCAACGGCGAGAACGGGCGCGGCTCGGATTGCTACGGCAAGGGCGGCGACGATATCGTCCTGCGTATGCCGGTGGGCACGGTCATCACCGATCAGGACACCGGCGAGCTCATCGCGGATCTCACCGAACACGAGCAGACGGTCCTCGTCGCCCAGGGCGGCGCCGGCGGCCTCGGCAATCTCCACTTCAAGTCGAGTACCAATCGCGCGCCGCGGCAAAAGACCGAGGGCAAGCCCGGCGAGCGGCGTATGTTGCGGCTCGAACTCAAAGTGCTGGCCGACGTGGGCCTGCTCGGCATGCCGAACGCCGGCAAGTCGACATTCATTTCTTCCGTATCGAATGCCAGGCCGAAGATCGCGGACTATCCGTTCACGACGCTCGCGCCGAATCTCGGCGTGGTGCGGGTGGGCCCCAGCAAGAGCTTCGTGATTGCCGACATCCCCGGCTTGATCGAGGGCGCGGCCGAAGGTGCGGGCCTCGGTCACCAGTTTTTGCGTCACCTGCAGCGCACCGGCTTGCTGCTGCATCTCGTCGATCTCGCGCCCTTCGATGAAAGCGTCGATCCCGTGGCGGAAGCTCGTGCGATCGTGGGCGAGCTGCGCAAGTACGACGAAGCGCTCTTTCAAAAACCGCGCTGGCTCGTGCTCAACAAGCTCGATATGGTGCCGGAGGACGAGCGGCAGGCGCGGGTTGCGGATTTTCTCGCGCGCTTCGAATGGACCGGCCCCGTTTTCGAGATTTCGGCGCTCACCGGTTTCGGTTGCGAAAACCTTTGCTACGCCATCTACGATTACCTTGCCGCCCACTCTGACGCCCATCGCGCGGAGCAAGCCGAAGATCTCGCGGCGGACGTACGATTTCGCGGTGGACCTTCGTCGACTGAACCGGAAGGCGGCGCGCCAAGCGCGTAGCGGTCGCTTCACGATCGCGGCCGGCGGCGCGGAGGATTGCGCGCCGCAGCGTTGCGCAGGCCGCTTTACCCGCGCTATTCAATTGGAGACTTTCGCACGATGCGCTCTGTCATCGCCGATTCGAAACGCCTGGTAGTCAAAGTGGGTTCGAGCCTCGTCACGAATGACGGGCGGGGACTCGACCAAGCCGCCATCGGGCGCTGGGCTGCGCAGATCGCGCAGTTGCGTGGGCTTGGCAAAGAGGTGGTCCTCGTGAGCTCGGGTGCCATTGCCGAGGGAATGCAGCGCCTCGGTTGGGTGAAACGTCCGAGGGAAATCGACGAGCTCCAGGCCGCTGCCGCCGTGGGCCAGATGGGCCTCGCTCAGGTCTACGAAAGCCGGTTTGCCGAACACGGCATCCGGACGGCGCAGATCCTGCTCACGCACGCCGACCTCGCCGACCGCGAGCGATATCTGAATGCGCGCTCGACACTGCTGACGCTCCTTGCACTCGGGGTCGTGCCGATCATCAACGAGAACGACACCGTAGTCACAGACGAGATCAAGTTTGGCGACAACGACACGCTCGGCGCGCTCGTCGCCAACCTGATCGAGGGCGATGCCCTAATTATTCTCACCGATCAGCTCGGGCTTTTCACAGCGGATCCACGCAAGGACGCCGCCGCCGAGCTGGTGCGCGAGGCCGATGCCGGAGCGCCGGAGTTGGCGGCAATGGCGGGCGGTGCCGGCTCCAGTATCGGCCGAGGCGGCATGCTCACCAAGATTCTCGCGGCCAAGCGGGCGGCAGGCAGCGGCGCCAATACCGTGATTGCAAGCGGGCGGGAGGCCGATGTTCTCGTGCGGCTGGCAGCCGGCGAGGCCATCGGCACGCAACTCGTCGCGCGCACGGCCCGGCTCGCCGCGCGCAAGCAGTGGATGGCAGATCATCTGCAAGTGCGTGGACATGTCGTCATCGACGATGGCGCGGTCGAAAAACTGACCGCCGGCGGCAAGAGTCTTTTGCCGATCGGTATCGTCGATGTGCATGGCGCGTTTGCGCGGGGCGAAGTCATCGCGTGTCTCAACGCGGCTGGACGCGAAATCGCGCGCGGTATCACCAACTACAGCAGCGCGGAAGCGAAGCTCATCCATCGCAAGCCCAGTGCCGAGATCGAGTCGATCCTCGGCTACATGCTCGAGCCCGAGCTGATTCACCGCGACAATTTGGTGCTGGTCTAGAGAGACTGATGGCGGCGCAATCGTGGTTTGCATGCGCCGCAGGTGTCCTGCGTCAATGAATCAATGACGCTGCCGTACGCCCGTAGCGGATATTGTTGACGATGGTTTTCGCCGAGGCCGCCGGCAACTTGTTCGCGCAGAAGTAATCTTTGTAGAGCGTGGCCTGATAGGCGTTGAGATCGCCGTTTTCGATGCGGCGCCAGCGCGTGGCAACGCTGCTGTCCCAACCGTTGTGATCCGCGTTCAACCCCGCGTATTGCCGCCACTCGTAGTTGTCGCAGCGAATGCCCTCGTAATTGATGTTCTGCGCCCCCGAGGGGCTCGTGACCACGATGGTGTAGCGCACGACGCCGTCCGAGCCGACATCGATCGATTTAGCGTCGACCGCGAAGCGCAGCGGCGTATTTTGCGAAACCTCGAAAGGCAACAAATTGGCCGATTGCGGCAATGGCGGCAGCGCATCCAGCTTGTTTTCGGTCCACTTCGACTGGCGTTCGAGCAGGTAAGTGAAGGTGCTCTCGTCCTTGTCCGAGGCTTCGGTGTGGGACTTGGGAGTGTGCGAGCAGCCGGCCAGCACGGCGCAGGCCGCCAGCGCGGCCATGGCGAGAGTCGTCGCTTTCAATATGGGTTCCTCGAAAAACGGGCACGATGATTCGGAGAACCGAATGATAGCGCCCGTTCGCGACTTTCCGGCTATTCCATTACCGCCTCGCGCTACTCGGGGGCAGTGACGGCGGACGGGCTCGATGGGCAGGGCATGTCTGCCGACGCATCGACTGTCGCTTCGATCATGACGACGCCCGCGCCCGCCGAGAGCACCGCGGCGAGGGCCGGCTCGGATTCGGAGCAGGCCGGCGGCTGCTTCGATTGTCCGTTCTTGCCGCGCGGCTTGTCATGCCTTGGCGCCGGGCGACGCAAAAACCGCGACAGCTCGGTCAACGCCAACTGATAAACATCCCGCTTGAACTCGATGACGGCATCGAGCGGCACCCAGTATTCGTTCCAACGCCAAGCATCGAATTCCGGATGGTCGGTGGCGCGCAGGCAGATGTCGCAATCGCGGCCGACCATGCGGAGCAAGAACCAGATCTGCTTCTGGCCGCGATAGTGCCCGCGTACTTCGCGCTTGATGAACTTGTCCGGCACCTCGTAACGCAGCCAGTCGCGCGTGCGACCGATGATTTTGACGTGTTCCGGACGCAGGCCGGTTTCTTCGTGTAACTCCCGATACATCGCTTGCAAGGGCGTCTCACCATATTTGATGCCGCCTTGCGGAAACTGCCAGGAATGTTCACGCAGCCGCTTGCCCCAAAACACCTCGTTGTGCGCGTTCAAGAGGATGATGCCGACGTTCGGGCGAAAGCCTTCGCGATCCAGCATACAACCACCTTCGAATCCTTTAAAATTGCTTTGATTATAAACAGATAACGAGTGTTCCGCATCGGCAAGTACCAGCACGGCCCGGACGTCTTGCGAGGCTTACCGCCCCGCCTGTTCCGGCCGCATGCCGGACGAATCGTCATCTGGGGTATGGGCAGGCGACTCGCGTGCGGCGCGGCGGGCCTGCCCGGCCCCGAATCCGCTCGTTCCCTTCTTTTGGCGGCCCGCCTTGGGCCGCCGCTTTTGGAAAACTGAATGAAAGCGTCCCGTTTTTTTATCGGCACCCTGAAGGAAGCTCCGGCCGACGCGGAAGTCGTCAGCCATAAATTGATGGTCCGCGCGGGCATGATCCGCCGAGTTGCGGGCGGCATTTACAGCTATCTGCCAGTCGGCCTGCGCTCGATTCGCAAGGTGGAAGCCATCGTGCGCGAGGAGATGAACCGCGCAGGGGCGCTCGAGCTGCTGATGCCCGCTGTGCAGCCCGCCGAGCTCTGGCAGGAGTCGGGGCGATGGAAGCAATACGGACCGGAATTGCTTCGCTTCAAGGACCGCAAGGACGGAGACTTCGTGATGGGGCCGACGCACGAGGAAGTCGTCACCGATATCGCGCGCAATCAGATCAAGAGCTATCGGCAATTGCCGGTGAACTTCTATCAGGTGCAGACGAAGTTTCGGGATGAGATCCGTCCTCGCTTCGGGGTGATGCGCGGGCGCGAGTTCACGATGAAGGACGCGTATTCGTTCGATAAGGATCAAGCCGGGCTCGACGAGTCGTATCGCAAGATGTACGAGGCCTACGTACGCATCTTCACCCGCATCGGCCTCGAGTTTCGCGCCGTTGCGGCCGATAGCGGGGCCATCGGCGGCAACAAGTCGCAGGAGTTCCACGTGATCGCCTCGACAGGCGAGGATGACATCGCCTACTGTCCGAATTCCGATTTCGCGGCGAACGTCGAGGCTGCCGAGGCACTGCCGCTCATCGCCGAGCGCGCCGCGCCGCGCGAAGCGATGACGAAAACCGCTACGCCGGGCAAGGCGAAATGCGAGGCGGTGGCGGAGCTCCTTGGCATTCCGCTCGAGCGGACGATCAAGTCGATCGTGCTTGCGACGGACAATGAGGGCGCCGAACCCACGATCTGGCTGCTGATGTTGCGCGGCGATCATGATCTCAACGAAATCAAGACGGCCAAGCTGCCCGGGCTCAAGGATTTTCGTTTCGCGACCGAAGAGGAGATCGTTCAGTGGTTCGGTACGCCGCCCGGCTATCTCGGCCCGATCGGCACCAAGAAGCCCGTGAAAGTCATTGCGGACCGGACCGTTGCGCGGATGAGCGATTTCGTCGTCGGCTCCAACGAGATCGACTACCACACGACCGGCGTGAACTGGGGCCGCGATCTGCCCGAACCCGAGGTGGCCGATATCCGCAACGTCAAACCGGGCGATCCGTCGCCCGACGGCCGCGGCACGCTCGAGATTTGCCGCGGGATCGAGGTCGGTCATGTCTTCCAGCTTGGCACGAAGTACTCCGACGCGATGGGCGCGAGTTTTCTCGACGAGACCGGCAAGCCGCAATCCATGGTGATGGGTTGCTACGGCATCGGTATCACGCGGATCCTCGGCGCCGCCATCGAGCAGAACAACGACGAGCGCGGCATCATCTGGCCCGAGGCGATCGCGCCGTTCGAACTCGTGTTGTGCCCGATGGGCTATGAGCGCAGCGAGGCCGTGCGCGAGGCGGCGGACAAGCTCTACGCGCAGCTCACCGAGGCCGGTGTCGACGTGATTCTCGACGACCGCGGCGAGCGGCCCGGTGTCATGTTTGCCGATTGGGAATTGATCGGCGTGCCGCATCGGCTCGTCATCGGCGAGCGTGGCTTGAAAGACGGGAAGATCGAATATCAGGGTCGGCGCGACACCGAGCCGACGCTCGTGCCTGCCGATGAAGCGGCGGCGTTCGCCACCGCGCGGGTGCGCTCGGCAATGGCGGTTCGCTGAAAAAAGCACGGGCCCGCTTGGGGCCCGTGTACGCTGGCGGGGAGCGTCGAGCGCGTCAGGCGCCTTCCGTCAGCGCCCGAATGGCCGGCAGATTGCGCCAGTAGCCGCGCGCATCCATGCCGCAGCCGAACACATACCGATCGGGCACTTTGAATCCACAGAAGTCAGGGTAGAGCGGCTTGCTCTTTTGCAGGGTCTTCTCGCAGAGCACCGCGCTCATGAACCGCTTCGCGCCCATCGCGAGGATGCGGTCGCGGATCGCGGCCATCGTTTCGCCTTCGTCGAGGATGTCGTCGAGCACGAGCACGACGCGGTCTTTGACCGATTCGGCCGGCGCGACGCGCCATTGCATCTCGGCACTGCCCTTCGTGGTGTTGCGGTAGCGCGTGAGATGGATGTAATCGAACTCGAGGGGAAAGTCGAGATGAGGCAGCAGCATGCCGGTAAAGACGGCGGCACCGCCCATCACCGACAGCACGAGCGGGAAATCGTCGCTCATCTGGGCCCGCATCTCCTCGGCCATGCGCGCAATCGAGGCGCTCACTTCGTCGGCCGGGACGATTTCTTCGGAGTGGCTGAAGATATGGAAAGCTTCTTCGCGATTCATGGTGGCGTCGAACGAGCGGTGTCTATCGTCTATATATAGTGCGGCATGGCGGCGTATGCCACCTGTTTGCCCATAGCGCTGGCTTCAGCGCATACCCGGCAGCATACCCTTCATGCCGCGCATCATCTTCTGCAGGTTGCCGCCTTTGAGCTTTTTCATCATCGTGCGCATCTGCTCGTATTGATTCAGCATGCGGTTGACCTCCTGCACCTGGACGCCCGCGCCCGCGGCGATGCGGCGTTTGCGCGTGGCCTTGATGAGCTCGGGCTTGGCGCGCTCGCGCGGGGTCATCGAGTTGATGATGCCTTCCATCCGGCGCATCTGTTTTTCGGCCTGGCTCATGTCGGCGCCGGCAGCCGCCTGCTGGAACTGGGCCGGCAGCTTGTCCATCAGCGTTGAAAGCCCGCCCATGTTCTTCATCTGCGAGAGCTGCGCGCGAAAATCGTTGAGGTCGAAGTCGCCGCCCTTTTTGACCTTGTCCGCCAACTTCTGGGCAGCTTTTACGTCGACGTTGCGCTGCGCCTCTTCCACGAGCGCAAGAATGTCGCCCATGCCGAGGATCCGGTTCGCCATCCGCTCCGGATAGAAAATCTCGAGCCCGTCCAGCTTTTCGGCCACGCCGACGAACTTGATCGGCTTGCCGGTGATGTGGCGCACCGAAAGCGCGGCGCCGCCGCGTGAGTCGCCGTCCAGCTTCGTGAGCACGACGCCAGTGAGCGGCAGGGCGTCGTTGAACGCCTTCGCCGTGTTGACAGCGTCCTGGCCCAGCATCGCATCGACGACGAAAAGGGTTTCCGCCGGCTTCAGCGCGGCGTGCAGCGCGGAGATTTCCTGCATCATCGCTTCGTCGATGCCGAGACGGCCCGCCGTATCGACGATCAGGACGTCGTGATAGTGGCGCTTCGCCCAGTCGACGGCGGCAACAGCGATGTCGACGGGTTTTTGGTCCGGCTGCGAGGGAAAGAATTCGGCGCCGACTTGCTCGGTGACTGTTTTCAACTGCGCGATCGCGGCCGGCCGGTAGACGTCGCACGAGACGGTCAGCACTTTCTTCTTGTACTGCTCGCGCAGCAGCTTGGCGAGCTTGCCGACGGTCGTGGTCTTGCCGGCGCCTTGCAGGCCGGCCATGAGAATGACGGCGGGCGGTGTGACGGCGAGATCGAGCTCGGCGGCCTGCCCGGCGTAATCGCCACCGATGACTGCGGTCAGCTCGCGCTGCACGACACCGACGAGCGCCTGGCCCGGCGACAGACTGCCGACGACGTCTTCGCCGAGCGCCTTTTCTTTCACCTTGGCGACGAAATCGCGCACGACAGGCAGTGCGACGTCGGCTTCGAGCAGGGCCAGGCGTACCTCGCGCAGCATGTCCTGCGTATTGGCTTCGGTGAGGCGGGCTTCTCCGCGCAGCGTCTTGACGACGCGCGCCATCCGTTGAGTGAGAGTGTCGAGCATGGGAGGCGGGAAAACAGAACGTGAACGGTGCGGGCCGGTCGAGCCGGTGCGGCCGCTAGTGTAAACTGCGGAACATGGACATTGTACTGTATGCCCTCACCGCACTCTTGTACGGCGGCCTCGCCGTAACGGGTTGGCGCGCTTACCGCACCGTCGCGGCAGGCGGGCGCGGCGGCGCTCCCGCGATGTTCCCGAACGTCGCGCACGTGGGGGCCAGCTCGCTGCGCGCCGCGGCATCGGGCATGACGCCGACGGAACGGGGCCTGCTTTGCGTGGCGCTCGTGGTGCACGGGGTGCTGCTGCACACGACCATTTTCCCGCGCGACGCGATGGTGTTCGGCTTCGCCTTCGCGCTGTCGGCGATGTTCTGGCTCGGCGCCGGCATTTACTGGATCGAAAGCTTTTTCTTTCCGCTCGACGGGTTGCGCCTGCTGGTGCTGCCGCTGGCCGCCGCTGCGTCCTTGCTGCCGCTCTTTTTCGGCGGCGTGCGCGTACTTCCGTACGCCGCCGCGCCGCTATTCAAATTGCATTTCATCATTGCGAACGTGGCTTATGGCCTCTTCGCGATCGCCGCGCTGCATGCGGTACTGATGCTGTTTGCCGAACGGCGGCTGCACGCCATGCGCGGCTCCATCGAACGGCACGCGGCCGGTGGCTGGCTTGCGAGCTGGCTCGATACCTTGCCTGCGCTGCTGACGCTCGAAAAGCTGCTGTTCAGGCTGATCGCAGCGGGTTTCGTGCTGCTCACGCTGACGCTGCTATCGGGCATTCTCTTTAGCGAGCAACTCGTCGACCGCGCGCTCACGCTCGACCACAAGACCGTCTTCGCGTTGCTCTCATGGGTGATGTTCGGTGCGCTGTTGACGGCGCGGCGTGTGTCGGGGTGGCGCGGACGTGCTGCGCTGCGGTGGGTGCTGGCGTCATTCGCGGCTTTGCTGCTCGCCTATGTCGGCAGCCGTTTCGTTTTCGAGGTGCTTTTGCATCGCCCGGTGGTGTGACCGATGCGACAACTTCTACTTCTCATTGTCTTCGTGCTGGCGGCTCGCTGGCTCGTCAAACTGCAACGGGCGGGGCAGGCGCGCGGCAATGCGCGCGCCGATGCGGGGCGGGGCGCGTCGTCCTCCGCTCGCAGCGCGCGGCGTCGAAACACGCCGTCCCTCGCGGAGCCCGTGGAACGGTGCGCGGCCTGCGGCGTCCATGCGCCCAGGAGCGAGTCGGTCCTCGTCGGCCAACAGTACTTTTGCTGTGCGGAACATGCGCGTCCCTACACTGCGCGCGCGGCGGGGACACGGTGAACGTCGATGCGCGATGAGCGTGTCGCCGTCGACACGGACGGTTGGGTCAGCTTGGCGCATATATCGCCGTCGCCTAATTGCGAGGCGCGGCCCGAGGGCGTCGCACCTTCGCTCATCGTCATCCACAACATCAGTCTGCCGCCCGGCGAGTTCGGCGGCAGCGCCATTACCGAACTGTTTCAGAACCGGCTCGACTGCTCGGCGCACCCGTATTTCGACGAACATCTGCGCGGGCTGCGCGTATCCTCCCATTTCCTGATCGCGCGCAATGGCGCGCTCGAGCAGTTCGTATCCTGCGAGGCGCGCGCGTGGCATGCGGGAGCGTCGGACTTTTTCGGGCGGCCGCGCTGCAACGATTTTTCCATCGGCATCGAGCTGGAGGGCACGGACGATCTCTGCTTCGAGCCGCCGCAGTACGAGACGCTCGCCGAGCTGGTGAGAGCGCTCGCGGCGCGCTATCCCATCGATGCGCTGGCCGGTCACGCCGACATCGCGCCAGGCCGAAAGACGGACCCGGGACCGTATTTCGATTGGGACCGATTGGCTCGCGAGGCCGGTCTCGCCGATCGGTATTTCCCCTACCGGCATCGCTGAGCGCGTGCGGACAAAGCACCTTCCGATGGTGCCGAAACCCGCGCCCCTCTTGTGTTTTGCCCAAGCCCTTGCCCTGTCTCGAATAATCAAAAGTCAAGTGTCGCGCGCCAAATAAACCTTTTTGAGTTGGCCCATCGGTCTACTATACTTGGTGTGGTCGACGCTGAAATTCACAATATGTTGTGTCGGTGCGCCGGCGGTGCTTTCGATCGGGGTAAAGCGCCGCAGCGCTCGAAGCGTTGCAAAAGACGCGGGCGGTGGGTACCGGACATCGTTTCCGGGCCCGCCACCCTTTCGGGGAAAGAGGCGTTCACATGGCTAGAACAATGAAGAAGGCCATCGTCCATTGCGCGTCGTGTCGGCTCTCGGCAGCCGAATTGCGTCTCTTCCATTCCCGCACCTCATCGTTCGCGCTCGGGGTAGCGCGGCGGTTGTTCCAATCCGCGGCATGTCCGCACATCGAAGATCAGGAGCTTTGCACATGCAAACGACCGACAACATGACGAGCCAGCAGGGCGCGGCAACGGGCCGCCCCGTCGGTGGACAGGCAGGCCATCCGCAGCCGCTTGCGCCTCAGGCGACGTTCGCCGATTACAAGGTGATCCGCCGCAATGGCAGCGTCGTGTCGTTCGAGCCGTCCAAAATCGCGATCGCCGTGACGAAAGCCTTCCTCGCCGTCAACGGTGGGCAGGGCGCCGCATCGGCGCGCGTGCGCGAACTCGTCGAGCAACTCACGCAGAGCGTGGTGCGCGCGTTGCTGCGCAGCCGTCCGAACGGCGGCACGTTCCATATCGAGGACATCCAGGACCAGGTCGAACTGGCCCTCATGCGCGGCGGCGAGCACAACGTCGCCCGAGCCTACGTCCTTTATCGCGAAAAGCGCACTCAGGAACGTGCGCAGGAACACGAAGAGGCCGTGCAATCGTCGGGGCTCAACGTCGTCGACAACGGCATCAGCCGCCCGCTCGACATGAAGGCGCTGACGGGGGTGATCGAGTCGGCCTGCGAGCATCTCGGCGATGCGGTGAGCGCCGAGCCGATCGTGGCCGAGACGGTCAAGAACCTCTATGACGGCGTGCCGATGAGCCAGGTCTACGACTCGGCGATTCTCGCGGCGCGCACGATGATCGAAAAGGACCCGGCCTACAGCCAGGTCACGGCACGCATCCTGCTGCACACGATCCGCCGCGAAATTCTCGGCGAGGAAGTGACGCAACGCGAAATGAGCGAGCGCTACGCCGAATATTTCCCGCAGTTCATCAAGCGCGGCATCGAGGCCGAGCTGCTCGACGAAAAGCTGCAGCAGTTCGATATGAAGCGCCTCGGCGCCGCGCTCGACGCGAGCCGCGACCTGCAGTTCGGCTACCTGGGCTTGCAAACGCTGTACGACCGCTACTTCCTACACGTCGATGGCACGCGAATCGAAATGCCGCAGGCATTCTTTATGCGCGTGGCAATGGGCCTGGCGCTGAACGAAATCGATCGCGAAGCGCGCGCCATCGAGTTCTACGACGTACTCTCGACGTTCGACTTCATGAGCTCGACGCCGACGCTCTTCAACTCGGGCACGCGCCGCTCGCAGCTTTCGTCGTGCTATCTGACGACGGTTGCGGACGACCTCGACGGCATTTACGAAGCGCTCAAGGAAAACGCGCTGCTCTCGAAGTTCGCGGGCGGCCTCGGCAACGACTGGACGCGCGTGCGCGCGCTCGGCTCGCATATCAAGGGTACCAACGGCAAGTCGCAGGGCGTCGTGCCGTTCCTGAAGGTCGTCAACGATACGGCGGTGGCGGTCAACCAGGGCGGCAAGCGCAAGGGTGCGGTGTGCGCCTACCTGGAGTCGTGGCACCTCGACATCGAGGAATTCCTCGAGCTGCGCAAGAACACCGGCGACGACCGCCGCCGCACGCACGATATGAACACGGCGAACTGGATTCCCGACCTGTTCATGAAGCGGGTCATGGAAGGCGGCGACTGGACGCTCTTTTCGCCGTCCACCTGCCCCGATCTGCACGACAAATTCGGCACCGAGTTCGAGGCGGCTTATACGGCTTACGAAGACAAGGTCGCGCGTGGCGAGATCAAGCTCTTCAAGCGCATCCCGGCGGCGCAACTCTGGCGCAAGATGCTCGGCATGCTGTTCGAGACCGGGCATCCCTGGATTACGTTCAAGGACCCTTGCAATTTGCGCTCGCCGCAGCAGCACGTCGGTGTCGTCCATTCGTCGAACCTGTGCACCGAGATCACGCTGAACACGAGCGACACCGAGATCGCCGTGTGCAATCTCGGCTCGGTGAACCTCGTCGCGCACATGACCCGGCAGCCGGACGGCAGCTATCTGCTCGACCATGACAAGCTCAAGCGCACGGTGAGTGTGGCGATGCGCATGCTCGACAACGTCATCGACATCAATTATTACGCGGTGCCGAAGGCGCGCAATTCGAACCTCAAGCACCGGCCGGTCGGTCTCGGCATCATGGGTTTCCAGGACTGCCTGCACCTGCTGCGTACGCCGTACGCGTCCGACGCCGCGGTCGAGTTTGCCGACCGCTCGATGGAAGCCGTCTGCTACTACGCCTACTACGCGTCGACGGAGCTGGCCGAGGAGCGCGGCCGCTACTCGAGCTACCGCGGCTCGCTCTGGGATCGCGGCATTCTTCCGCAGGATACGTTGAAGCTGCTGGCCGAGGCGCGCGGCGGCTATGTCGAGATCGATTCGAGCGAATCGATGGATTGGACGACGCTGCGCTCGCGCATCGCCACTCATGGCATGCGCAACTCGAACTGCGTGGCGATCGCGCCGACGGCGACGATCTCGAACATCATCGGCGTGTCGGCCTGTATCGAGCCGACTTTCCAGAATCTTTATGTGAAGTCGAATCTGTCGGGTGAATTCACGGTCGTGAACGACTACCTCGTGCGCGATCTGAAGGCTCGCAACCTCTGGGACGAGGTCATGGTCGCCGATCTGAAGTACTTCGACGGCACGCTTTCACGCATCGATCGCGTCCCGGCCGATCTGCGCGCCATCTACGCGACGGCGTTCGAAGTCGATCCGAAGTGGCTCGTCGAGGCGGCCGCGCGCCGGCAGAAGTGGATCGACCAGGCGCAGTCGCTCAATATCTACATGGGCGGCGCGTCGGGCAAGAAGCTCGACGAGGTCTACAAGCTGGCGTGGGTGAGGGGCCTCAAGACTACTTATTACCTGCGAACGATGGCAGCAACGCACGTCGAGAAGTCGACGGTCGCGCATGGCGCGCTCAACGCGGTGCCGTCGAACGACGGTGGCCTCGGCGGCGGTGGCGCGGCGGGCGGCTTCGGTGCGAGCGGCGGTGCCATGGGCGGCGCGACGGGTTCGACCTCGGGCGGTCTCGATGCGGCGGCGGCAGTGGCGGTAGAGCCTCAAGCCGATGGTCCCGTATGCATGATGCGTCCGGGCGACCCGGGCTTCGATGAGTGCGAGGCTTGTCAGTAGCAAGGACAACGGCCGGCATCGACGCGCTGCTCGCTCGGCTTGGCGAGCGGCGCGAATCGAGAGCAGGCATCGACGATGCTGCACATCTGAGAGAGAAGAAATCGAACTGAGCACATGCATCGTCGAGTCATCGAGCGTGCTCGACTGTCCGAGGCATCGATCAAAGTGTTGTATGCAGGTCGCAGCGTGAATCGAAAACAGGAATTTTCATGAGCGAACCCTTTTATCGCTCGTGAAAAGATGGTACAAACCGTTCTAAATTGATGGTGAGAATTTATGCTCAACTGGGATGACGAGACGACTGCCGTAACTCCCTCGAGCGGTTCGCAAGCGAATGCGTTGCGCAACCCCGCAGGGCCGGTTGTCGGAACGCAAGCAGCGTCGCATCGCGCGACGCAGGCTCCGTTGGCGCAAGACATCTTCGCGGGCGATATCGCGGTCGCCCCCTATGTGACGGCCGAAGCCGCGCCGGCTCCTGAGCCCGAAGCGCGCGTGAACGTGGCCGACAAGCGCATCATCAACGGCAAGACAGACGTCAATCAGCTCGTGCCGTTCAAGTACAAGTGGGCTTGGGAGAAGTACCTGGCCGGCTGCGCGAATCATTGGATGCCGCAGGAAATCAACATGTCCCGCGACATCGCCCTGTGGAAGGATCCGAACGGGTTGACCGAGGACGAGCGCCGCGTCGTCAAGCGCAATCTCGGCTTCTTCGTGACGGCGGACTCCCTGGCAGCGAACAACATCGTGCTCGGCACCTACCGGCACATCACGGCACCGGAGTGCCGGCAGTTCCTGCTGCGCCAGGCGTTCGAAGAAGCGATCCACACCCACGCATACCAGTACATCGTCGAATCGCTGGGTCTCGATGAAGGCGAAATCTTCAATGCCTATCACGAGGTTAAGTCGATCCGGGACAAGGACGAATTCCTGATCCCGTTCATCCATACGCTGACCGATCCGGCCTTCAAGACGGGCACCCTCGAAGCGGATCAGCAACTGCTCAAGTCGCTGATCGTCTTTGCCTGTGTGATGGAAGGGCTCTTCTTCTACGTCGGGTTTACGCAAATTCTTGCGCTCGGCCGGCAGAACAAGATGACGGGTGCTGCGGAGCAATATCAGTACATCCTGCGTGACGAGTCGATGCACTGCAACTTCGGTATCGACCTCATCAACCAGATCAAGCTCGAGAACCCGCACTTGTGGACCCCGGCATTTCGCGAGGAGATCCGCGCGGTGTTCCGGCATGCGGTCGATCTCGAGTATCGCTACGCGGAAGACACGATGCCGCGCGGCGTGCTGGGACTGAACGCCTCCATGTTCAAGAGTTACTTGCGCTTCATCTGCAATCGGCGGTGCCAGCAGATCGGCCTCGATCCGCTGTTCCCGAATGAGGAAAACCCGTTCCCGTGGATGAGCGAGATGATCGACCTGAAGAAGGAGCGCAACTTCTTCGAGACGCGTGTCATCGAATATCAAACTGGCGGAGCGCTTTCCTGGGAATGACAGGAAACGCTCGCGAAACGATTGGCTGGGGTGGCCGCGGCGCGAACCGCGGCGGATATGGTTAGGAGCAAGAACGCCTGATGCAGAGCGTGCCCGGCGGCAGGTCCGCCCACAAACATGATAGGCACTTTGCGAACCCTTCAGTGGGACGGGCGAACTACCCCTCGAAAAAGCTGGCGGCCGCGCGGCCGTCAGCTCGACTCAAGCGATTGCCGGCAGGCGCGAGCGCGGTGCGCTGCGTTGCCGACTTGATTGGGCGTGCTGTGCCGTCGGGCACGGCACGCCTTGCCGTATTCATTAGCGTAAGCGCGCTGCATTCGCGTACGCCGATGAATAGCCCGCTTCGCAGCGCGCGCCCTGACCGGCGCGCAGCGGGAAGCGGGTTTTGATGAGGTGTAGTTCAAATTGACTCTCGAAACCTGAAGGAGAAAACAATGGCAACTGCCAAGAAGAAACCCGCTGCAAAGAAAGCTGCTCCGGCGAAGAAGACCGCTGCGAAGAAGGCGGCTCCGGCCAAGAAGGTTGCAGTGAAGAAGGTCGCGGCGAAGAAGACGGTAGCGAAGAAGGCTGCTCCGGCGAAGAAGGCCGCTGCGAAGAAGGCAGCTCCGGCCAAGAAGGTTGCAGCGAAGAAAGTCGCGGCGAAGAAGACCGTAGCGAAGAAGGCAGCTCCGGCGAAGAAGGCCGCTGCGAAGAAGGCCGCTCCGGCGAAGAAGGTCGCTGCAAAGAAGACCGCGGCGAAGAAGGCTGCGCCTGCGAAGAAGGCTGCCGCCAAGAAAACCGCTGCGAAGAAGGCCGCGCCTGCGAAGAAGGCCGCTGCGAAGAAGACCGCCGCCAAGAAGGCTGCCCCTGCGAAGAAGGCCGCTGCGAAGAAGGCTGCCCCTGCGAAGAAGGCTGCCGCGAAGAAGGCTGCGCCTGCTACGCCTGCTGCCCCTGCGGCGCCCGCTGCCTCGCCGGCCGCGCCGGGCGTCAAGACGGCACTGAACCCGGCTGCGGCTTGGCCGTTCCCGACGGGCTCGCGTCCGTAAGCGTCGTTGCAGGAAAGCGCGGCCGCGGCGGGGTTGTCGCGGCCATGCAGTTAAAAACCCGTCACCAGCTACCGGTGACGGGTTTTTTTATGCAGCGTCCGAGCATCGCATCCGCCCGTCGCACTCTGCGACAGCCCAGCTGCGCCGCCGACGCGCGCGGCTCAGTGGGTGACGCGCGTTACGCCGCCGCTCGAAAGCAGCCGCACGCGATCTCCCGCTTGGAAGATTTCGCCGGTCGCGCTTTGCGTGATGGCGCGCAAGTCGCCGTTGTCGAGCCGGACGGTGATCTCTACCCCGGAACGCTTGGCGACGCCATTCTCGACGGCATTGCCCGCGACCGCGCCGACGAGACCGCCGGCAATGGCTGCGAGAATCGACCCCTTTCCGCCGCCGATCGTGCTGCCCGCGACCGCGCCGGCAGCACCGCCACCGAGTGCGCCGATTCCGGTCGGCTGGCCGTTGTTGGAGCTGATCGTCACGCCCCTGACGCTTTCGACGGTACCCATGCGCACGGTTTGCTCGCGCTGCGCCTGGCCGGCGGTGTAGACGTCGGCCGAGCTGCTGTTATAGGCGCACCCCGTCATCGCCAGTGCGCTGACGAGCACCGTGGCGAATGCCACACGAGCCGATGTTTTCATTTTGTTTTGCTCCTCGAAGTATTACGGCAGGCGGTAACCGAACGCCTGCTCGAACCGCTCACTGATCTCATCGCGCGATGGCGCGTAGGTTTGCGGGCCCGAATGTTCAATTTTGAGCGAGCCCATGAGACTTGCCAAGCGACCCGTCGTGGCCCAATCGAAGCCACGTTCGATGCCGTATAGCAAGCCGCCGCGAAACGCATCCCCGCAGCCGGTCGGATCGACGACGCGTGCCGCCGCGACGACCGGAACGGTTTCACGGATTCCGGAATGATGGATGTGCGCGCCGTTTTCACCGTAGGTCACGATGAGCGCGTCAACGCGGCTGGCAATGTCGGCGAGCGTCCAGCCCGTCTTGTTGCAGACCAGCTTCGCTTCGTAGTCATTGACTGCGACGTATGTCGCGAGTTCAATGGCGCGCCGCAGTGCCTCGCCCGTGAAGAGCGGCAGGCCCTGACCTGGATCGAAGATGAACGGGATGCCGGCGGCCGCCAGTTTCTCCGTGTGCTGGACCATCCCCTCGAAGCCATCCGGTGCGACGATCGCAAGGCGGACGCCGGGCGCTTCGTCGGCGCGATTCAGGTGCGACTGCATCATCGCGCCCGGATGAAACGCGGTGATCTGGTTGTTGTCCAGGTCCGTCGTAATCATCGCCTGCGCACAGTAGGCGTCCGGCACGATACGGACATGATCCGTTGCAAGGCCGAGGCTCGCGAAGCGATCGAGATACGGTTGCGCATCCATTGCGCCGAGCGTCGCCATGATGCGCGCGTCACCGCCCAGAAGGTTCAGCGCATAGGCGATGTTGCCCGCGCAGCCGCCGAATTCCCGGCGCATCGTGGGCACGAGAAAGCTGACGTTCAGGATATGGACCTGCTCGGGGAGGATGTGGTCGCGAAATCGCCCCTGGAAAGTCATGATGTTGTCGTAGGCGAGCGAGCCGCAGATCAGCGTAGCCAAGGCAGAAGTTCCTCGTTGGGTCGAAAGATGGGTCTGTCGGCAGTGCACCATGACAAAGCGCCGCGCTTTTACTGCGCGGCGCTGCGTCCATCAATGCACGGGCCTGTTACTTCAAAGCACCGAGGGCCGCGTCGTAGTTCGGCTCGTTCTTGATTTCCTCGACCAACTGCGCGTGCACGACTTTGTCGTTCTCGTCGATGACGACGACCGCGCGCGCCGTCAATCCGGCAAGCGGCCCGCTCTTGATATCGACCCCGTACGCCTGTGCGAACGCCGGCGTGCGGAACGTCGATGCGGTGACGACGTTCTCGATGCCTTCGGTCGTGCAAAAGCGCGTTGCGGCGAACGGCAGATCGCCCGACACGACGATCACGGCGGTATTGGCGAGCTTCGCCGCGGCTTCGTTGAACTTGCGCGTGGAGGTCGCGCAGGTGGGCGTGTCGAGGCTCGGGACGATGTTCAGCACTTTGCGCTTGCCGGCGAAATCGGCCAGCGTGACCGGCTTCAGATCCTTGCCGACCAGCGAGAATTCGGGCGCCTTTTGGCCCACCGACGGAAACGTGCCGCCGACTTCGATGGCGTTGCCGCCCAGCGTAACTTGACTCATGTTGTGCTCCGGAAATTCGACTCGGGTTATCGCGGTTGCGACTAAAGGGCCGACCGGCCTCGCGCCGGCTGGCCCGCGGTTGTCCTACTACGGGTAGAAAATCTGCACGCGGAAGTTCGTGGCGATGGCGTTGCCGCTATCGAGCCGCACGATCATCGTTTGCGAGGTGCGCGGCGGCAAGCCGTTCGCGAGCGTCGTGCCGGGTGGCAGATAGTCTTGTGGCCATAATACGCGCCGGATCGCGACCTCGTTCTTCGCGTCGAAGAGCGTCAGCTCGATGGCCGGATACGCGAGCGCGACGCTGTAACGGTTGCGCAAAGGCACGCGCAATTCGAGTTTGTGCGGGCCGTCGATCTGGCGCAAGTCCGAGGCCTCGACTTGCAGGCCATCGATGTCGCGCGGTGGCGAAATCAGGCAACCGAACTGCGCGCATACCCGGACGAACAGCGGCTGCGATCCGGGCCAATAGACCATCACGGTTTCGCGTTGCCACCAGGCAAGCTGCGCGACGAGCAGCACCGCGAGTGCGAGAGACAGCAACGTACCGAGGACGCCGCGCAAAAAGTGCCGCGGGGCA
>NZ_JBMRBK010000088.1:0-12202 GCF_057351765.1 Trinickia sp.
CCGAAGCGTTCCGTCGCATGGTGCCCCGCCGCAAGAAACGCGACGCCGCTCTCGGCAGCGATATGCGTCGTCGGCTCGGAAATCTCGCCCGTCAGAAAGACATCGGCGCCGGCGTCGATGGCGGCCTCGAAATAGCTCTGCGCGGCCCCCGTGCACCAGGCGATGCGGCGCAACTCGCGCTCGGGGTCCCCCAGCACGAGCGGCGTACGGCCGAGCGTATGCTCGACTTGTGCCGTGAAGTGAGCGAGCGTGATCGGCATCGGCAGCGTGGCCATCCAGCCGAGATCGTCGGCGCCGAAGTGCGCATCGGCAATCAGACCCATGCGCGCACCGAGCTGCGCGTTATTGCCGTACTCGGGATGCGCATCGAGCGGCAGGTGAAACGCGAAAAGATTCATGTCGCCAGCGATGAGGGCCTTCAGGCGCCGATATTTGCGCCCGACGATCTGCGGCATTTCGTTGCGCCAGAAGTAGCCGTGATGCACGAGCAATGCGTCGGCCCCCCACTCGCGCGCAGCTTCGACGAATGCGAGCGACGCCGTGACACCGGTAGCGATCTTCTCGATGCGCCGGCGCCCCTCGACTTGCAGCCCATTGGGGCAATAGTCCTTGAAGCGTGCCGTGCCGAGCATATCGTTCAAGTACAATTCAAGTTCGATCCGATCCATAGAATCCTCTAATCTTCAAATGCTTAGACGCTTTTGGCTGTTCTTTGCCCAAGCGGTCACGGTGCTGCTCGCGCTGATGTTCATCGTCGTGACGCTCAAGCCGCAATGGCTGCAGCGGCAAGGACAGCTCGGCAAGCAACTGGCCTCACCCATCGTGGCGCTGCGCGAAGTCGCGCCGGGTACAGGCTCGACACCGACGGTCACGTCGTATGCCGATGCCGCGCAAAGGGCGATGCCGGCCGTCGTCAACGTATTTTCGGGCAAAGCCGGATCGTTGCCGCCCAACCCGCAGGCCAACGACCCATTGTTCCGCTACTTCTTCGGCAATCCGAAAGGGGGCAAGGAACCGCCCCAGGATGAGCCGGCAACGAACCTCGGATCGGGCGTCATCGTCAGCTCGGAAGGCTACATTCTAACGAACCAACATGTCGTCGACGGCGCGGACCAGATCGAAATCGCCCTGGCCGACGGCCGCCGCACCAATGCGAAAGTGGTGGGCGTCGATCCCGAAACGGACCTCGCGGTGCTCAAAATCGGCATGACGAATCTGCCGACGATCACGCTCGGGCGGATCGACGAGGCGCGCGTAGGCGACGTGGTGCTTGCAATCGGCAACCCGTTCGGCGTCGGTCAAACGGTGACGATGGGCATCATCAGCGCACTCGGGCGCAATCACCTCGGCATCAATACGTTCGAAAACTTCATTCAGACCGATGCGCCCATCAACCCGGGCAACTCGGGCGGCGCACTCGTCGATGCCCGCGGCAACCTGCTCGGCATCAATACGGCCATCTACTCGCGCTCCGGAGGCTCGCTCGGCATCGGCTTCGCCATCCCCGTCTCCACAGCCAGGAGCGTGCTGGAAAGCATCATTACGACCGGCTCGGTCACGCGCGGCTGGATCGGCGTCGAGCCGCAGGATGTGACACCGGCGATCGCCGAATCGTTCGGGCTCCAGCAAAAGGGCACGATCGTGGCCGGCGTGCTGCAAGGCGGTCCCGCCGACAAGGCCGGCATCAAGCCCGGCGATGTGCTGCTCGACGTCAATGGTCAGGAAATCACCGACACGACACGGCTTCTGAACGTCATCGCGCAAATCAAGCCCGGCACCGATGCCAAGATCCGTCTGATGCGCAAGAACAAGGAGATGCAGGTCGACGTCATGATCGGCAAGCGCCCGCCTCCGCCGAAAGGCAGCAGCGACGACAGCCAACAAGACGAGTGACGGGAGTGACGGAAAGGGCCAGGGCCGGGGCCGCTTTGCGCCGCGGCTGGCTCCACTTCAGCCGCCCGCGGGCTTTCAGCTCGCGGCGTTCTCGCCGTCCGCTACCGGTGGCGCCTTGCCCACGAGGAGCCGCGCCGCAATGATCCCAGCCTCATAGAGCACGATGAGCGGCACGGCCAGGATCAGCTGCGAGAACACGTCGGGCGGGGTGACGACGGCCGACACCACGAATGCGCCAACGATCACGTAAGGGCGGATTTCCCTGAGCTTTTTCACCGTCAGCAAACCCATGCGCACGAGCAGCACGACCACGATCGGCACCTCGAAGGTCACGCCGAACGCGAGAAACATCGTCAGCACGAAGCTCAGATAGTTGTCGATGTCGGTCGACATCTCCGCGCCGAGCGGGGCGTTGTAATGCGCCATGACACGGAAAATCGTCGGGAACACGACGAAGTAGGCGAACGCCATGCCACAGAGAAAAAGCGAATAGCTGCTGCCGATGAGTGGCGCGATGAGCCGCTTTTCGTGCTGATAGAGGCCGGGCGCAACGAAAGCCCAGATCTGGTAGAGCACGACCGGCAACGCTATGACGAATGCAACGAGCATCGTCACCTTCATCGGCACGAAAAACGAGCCCGTGACGTCGGTGACGATCATCTTGCCGCCGCTCGGCAGGTTTTGCATCAGCGGCCGGGCCAGCAGCCGGAAAATATCGGGGGCCCAATAGACGAGCGCAACGAATACGACGATGACGGAGATGCCGGCCCGGATGATGCGGTCGCGCAGTTCGACGAGATGCGAGATGAACGTCTCTTGCGAATTGTCGCCCTGCTCCGGGTCGTGGTCCTGGTTCTGTTTCGGGTCGCTCACGCCGGCCCTCGTTGGAAATTCGAAAAGCGTGGCATCGCACGCTCGAAGACGGGAAGCGTCAAGGGCATGCCCATCCGGTCAGAGAAAGCGCCGCGGCCGGCGCAGGCTGGCTGGCGTATGGCGCGCGACGCGCGCCGCCCCGGAGAGCACATGCGTGCGCCGTCCCGTCGCCCGTTTGTACCAAGTGGGCGTCGTCAAACGCTTCGCCCGCCAGTTGCGGCGTTTTTCGGCGAGCGCCGGTCCGCGCGACCACGTGGACACCCCACTGTCGGAGCCGTCCGACGCCCCGCCACCGCCGGCGATGCTCGGCGAAACGCTCGTGCCGGCCTGCCAGGCCTCGTTGAGCTCGGCTTCGTGGCGCCGGACGTTTTCGTGAATCGTGTTTTCGACGTTGTGCGCGGCGGCTTCGAACTCGCTCTTCATGCGGCGCAATTCGTCGAGCTCGATTTCGCGCGTAACTTCGGCTTTGACATCGTTGATATAGCGCTGTGCGCGGCCGAACAGCGCCCCGGCGGTACGCGCCACACGGGGCAGCCGCTCGGGGCCGAGCACGACCAGCGCGACCACGCCGATCAGCGCCATTTTGGTGAGACCGAGGTCGAGCATGGTTGTCGTTCTATCCCGGCAGGCCTCGCAGCGTCACTCCGCGCATCAGCGGTAGTCGCCCGAACGGGTTTTTTCCTTCGCCTCGACGTCGACCGTGCGCGCGGTCGGCAACTCGGGATGCTCGCCGCCATTCGCAGCCGGGCCCGGTGTCTCGTGTTCCTTCATGCCCTCTTTGAAACCCTTCACGGCACTGCCCAAATCGCTGCCGATATTGCGCAGCTTTTTCGTGCCGAAAACCAGCGCCACGATCAGCAGCACGATCAGCCAATGCCAAACGCTAAACGAACCCATGAAAATCTCCAGAACCCCGCCGCTGCATGGAAATTCATGCCCGGCCAAGCAACATCGGCCTTGCAGCCGCAATCAGCGCGCATGCGCTCCGTCGTCTCTACCCCGCATACCCTTTTGTTCTGCGCAATACACGTTGGACGTCAGCCCATCCGTTGCCACGGACGCGGCCCCGCGAGCAGATGCGCGTGCAGATGATAGACCTCCTGTCCGCCGCCCGGCCCTGTGTTGATGACCGTGCGAAAACCTGTCTCGCCGCCCGTGTACGCGCAGCCGAGCTTATCGGCGAGCTGCGACACCAGAATTATCATTCTACCAAGCAGCGGTGCATCGCTTTCGACGCAGTGAGACAGCGTATCGATGTGTCGTCTCGGGATGACGAGGATATGCGTTTGCGCCGCGGGGCGGATGTCCTTGAACGCGACGAACTCGTCGTCCTCGTGGACCTTCGTGCTCGGAATTTCGCCGGCGGCGATCTTACAGAAAAGACAGTTTTCGTGGCTCATGGTCTTCCCGGTTGTTCAATGCGCCGCCTCAGAACCAGGCGCTCGGATCGAGCGGCTTCGTTTCGTAAAGATACAGCCAACCCTTGACGATCCGATAGAGCATCCAGATCGACACGGCCGCCAGAATCGGAAATCCGACTATCGCGAAAACGAGAACGCCGCCGATGATGTAGCCCGCGACACCGAACCAGAAGGTGCGGATCTGCCATCGGAAGTGATCGGCGTACGGCGTGCCCGCCGCATCGCCGCGTTTCAGATAGTCGAGAATGATCGCGACGAGTCCTGACACACCGCCCGTGAACCAGTGCAGCGCATAGAGCCCATAAATGATGTGGGTCAGCGTGCGAATGCTGCGCTCGCGATCGGCATCGATCGTGCCCGTATAAGCCGCCGGGGGCCGTCCGCCTTGCGGGTCATCCATCGTGGCTCTCCTCGCTTCGTCAATGAAGCCGTCGATCGGCCGGCAGCCCGATTCAGCCGCCGTTTTCCTCGCGTTCGCGCCGCTTTCGGAGCGCCTTTTCCTCGATGCCCGACATGCCCTCGCGCCGCTCGAGTTCGGCGATGACGTCCGCCGGGCTCAAGTCGAAATGCGACAGCATGACGAGGCAATGGAACCAGAGGTCCGCCACCTCGCCGACGAGCGCCACACGCGCGCCGCCCTGACGTACGTCCTTGGCGGCGAGAACGACCTCGGTCGCCTCCTCGCCGATCTTCTTGAGCACCGCGTCGTCACCGCGATGAAAAAGCCGCGCGACGTAGGAGCTTTCGGGGTCGCTGCCCTTGCGGCTGTCGATGATCGCGGCAAGCCGGACGAGCGTATCTTCGGTCGAAGGCATCGGTTGGGTGGCCATTATCGATAAATCTGTTCGGGGTCTTTCAGCACCGGATCGACGGCGACCCAGTCGCCCTCGTCGAGGGTGCCTTCGAATTTCTGGAAAAAGCATGAATGCCGGCCGGTATGGCAGGCAATGCCCGATACCTGCTCGACCTTCAGAAGCACCACGTCCTCGTCGCAATCGAGCCGCACTTCGTGCACACGCTGTACGTGGCCGGACTCCTCGCCTTTGAACCAGAGCCGTTGACGCGAACGCGAGAAGTAAACCGCGCGGCCCGTCTCGATCGTTTTCGCAAGCGCCTCGCGGTTCATCCACGCGAACATCAGCACGTCGTTCGTCGAGACTTCCTGTGCGATGACCGGCACGAGACCGTTCACGTCCCACTGGACTTTGTCGAGCCAGGGTTTGTCGGGTGTAATCATGTTCGTACCGTCTCGATCCTAGAGCCTCACGGCAATGCCCTGCGCGGCCATGAAGCGCTTGGCCTCGCCGACCGTATGCTGGCCGTAGTGGAAGATGCTGGCGGCCAAAACGGCGTCGGCACGGCCTTCGACAACGCCATCGGTAAGGTCTTGCAGCGATCCCACCCCGCCTGACGCAATCACCGGCACCGGCACGGCATCCGAGACAGCGCGCGTCAGCGCCAGGTCGAATCCGCTTTTCGTGCCGTCGCGGTCCATGCTCGTGAGCAGGATCTCGCCCGCACCGAGTTCGGCCATCTTGCGCGCCCACTCGACGGCATCGAGCCCCGTCGCCTTGCGCCCGCCATGCGTGAAGACTTCCCAGCGCGGGGCCTCGTCGGCACCCGAGACGCGCTTTGCGTCGATCGCAACGACGATGCACTGCGCTCCATGCTTATCGGACGCATCGCGCACGAGCTGGGGGTTGGCCACCGCAGAGGAATTCATGCTGACCTTGTCCGCCCCCGCGTTCAGAAGCCGGCGCACGTCCTCCACAGCACGCACGCCGCCGCCCACCGTGAGCGGAATGAACACTTGCGAAGCCACGGCCTCGATGATCGGCAAAATCAGGTCGCGCCCGTCGGACGTGGCGGTGATATCGAGGAACGTCAGTTCGTCGGCGCCTTGTTCGTCGTAGCGGCGCGCGATTTCGACGGGGTCGCCCGCGTCGCGCAGCTCGACGAAATTGACGCCCTTCACGACGCGCCCGGCGGTCACGTCGAGACAAGGGATGATGCGTTTAGCTAGAGCCATGATGTTGCAGGTGCCGCTGCTGATGGGCCGCCCTTTCGCGAAAGCCGGCGGCGCCGTCCTTTCGAGAGCGATGGGTTGCGCGGGTACGGCACGCTCAAGCGTCGTCCGATTCGCGCAAGGTATCGGCGCGCGTTTGCGCCGCGGTGAAATCGAGATCACCCGAATAGATCGCGCGCCCGCAGATGACGCCTTCGATGCCTTCATCCTCGACTTCGCACAGCGAATCGATATCCGCCAGGCTGGACAAACCGCCGCTTGCGATCACCGGGATTTTCACCGCGCGGGCAAGCCGTACCGTCGCATCGATGTTGATGCCCTGGAGCATGCCGTCGCGCCCGATATCGGTGTAGATGATCGATTCGCAACCGTAGTCTTCGAATTTCTGCGCGAGATCGACGACTTCGTGGCCCGTCAACTTGCTCCAGCCGTCGGTGGCGACCTTACCGTCCTTGGCGTCGAGCCCGACGATGATGTGGCCGCCGAATGCGGTGCAGGCGTCTTGCAGGAAACCAGGATTCTTCACGGCCGCAGTGCCGATGATCACATACGAGAGACCGTCGTCGAGGTACCGTTCGATCGTTTCGAGGTCGCGGATGCCGCCGCCCAACTGGACGGGAATCTCGGTACCGACTTCCTCGATGATCGCTCGGATCGCTTCCTCGTTTCGCGGCTTGCCGGCAAATGCGCCGTTCAGATCGACGAGATGCAGCCGCCGCGCACCGCGCTCGACCCAGTGACGGGCCATCGCGGCAGGGTCCTCGGAGAATATCGTCGCCTGGTCCATATCCCCTTGTTTCAGGCGCACGCACTGACCGTCCTTGAGGTCGATGGCGGGAATCAGCAGCATAGCAATCGCGTAAGTCTGGATGGTTGGGTATCGTGGATGCCCGCCGGCGCGCCTGGATACGGGCGCACGGCGAACCGTCTCGCTAGTTTAGTACACTCTTTCGACGCTCAAGCCGTCATTTCGATGCAAAAAGCGCGACATTCAAGGGTTCCAGTGCACGAAGTTGCGATAAACGCGCAGCCCCGATTCGGCGCTCTTTTCGGGGTGAAACTGTGTCGCGAACACGTTGTCGCGGGCCACTGCCGACGCAAACAGCCCGCCGTAGTCCGTTTCCCCCGCCGTATGAGCGCGATTGTCGGGCACGGCATAGTAGCTGTGCACGAAATAAAAATAGCTGCCATCGGGCACGCCGTCCCACAGCGCATGCGGCGCCGCCTGCCGGACGCGGTTCCAGCCCATTTGCGGCACCTTGAAGCGCGAGCCGTCGTCCTGCAGCCGGCCATCGAGCTCGAAGCGCACGACTTTGCCGGGCAGCAGGCCCAGCCCCTTCGTATCGCCTTCCTCGCTCCAGTCGAACAACATTTGCTCGCCGACACACACGCCCATCAAGGGTTTGGTGCGCGCCGCCTCGAGCACCGACTCCTCGAGCCCCGATTCGCGCAACGAGCGCATGCAGTCGCGCATCGCGCCCTGGCCGGGCAGCACGACGCGATCGGCGGTGCGGATGCCTTCGGGCCGATCAACGATCGCCACGTCCGCTTCCGGGGCCGCCTTTTTCAGCGCCTGCTGCACCGAGCGCAGGTTGCCCATACCGTAATCCACAATCGCAATTGACGTCTTCATCTCAAATTAGGCAGTAACGCCTTCAATCCGTCGACGATGAACTCCACCGCCAGCGCCGACAACATCAAACCCATCAACCGCGTGCCGATATTGATACCGGTCTGTCCGATCCAGCGGGCAATCGGCGCCGCGAGCCTCAGCGTTCCGAAGCAGATGACCGCGATGGCCAGGCCGATCGCCACGAGCCCGAGCCGGTCGTACCAATGATGCGCGCTCGCCGCATAGACGATCACCGTACTGATCGAACCCGGCCCCGTCAGCAGCGGGATCGCGAGCGGCACGACCGCGATGCTGTTCTTCGATTCGGCTTCGTCGCGCTCCTCCGCCGTGGCGCGCGCGTTGCCGACCTGCGCGTTGAGCATGCTGATAGCCATCAGCAGCATGATGATGCCGCCGCCGACTTCCAGCGAGCCGACCGAGATGCCGAAGAAGCCGATGATTTGCTGGCCGAGCAGCGTCGTGACGGCAATCACGCAAAACACCGAAATCGAAGCGATGCGAATCGTGCGCCGCCGCTCACCCTCCGAATGTTCGGATGTCAGGCTCAGGAAAAACGGCACGGCGCCGATCGGATTAATCAGCGCCAGCAGCGAAATAAACGATTTGAGAAGATCCATCGGTGTGCGCGGCGCGCGCGCCGGTGAGCCGTCCTCGCTTTAAAGAGTGCCTTTGGTCGACGGGATCTGCCCCGCCGCGCGTTCGTCGAGTTCGACGGCCATGCGCAACGCCCGGCCGAACGCCTTGAAGACCGTTTCCATCTGATGATGCGCGTTCACGCCGCGCAGATTGTCGATATGGAGCGTCACCTTCGCATGATTGACGAAGCCGCGAAAGAATTCGCTCGCCAGATCGACATCGAACGTGCCGATGCGCGCGCGGGTGAATGGCACATGCATGTCCAGCAGCGGCCGCCCCGAGAAGTCGACCACCACGCGCGAGAGCGCCTCGTCGAGCGGTACGTAGGCGTGGCCGTAGCGGCGAATACCCTTTTTATCGCCGACCGCCTGAGCGAAGGCCATGCCGAGCGTGATACCCGTATCTTCCACCGTGTGGTGATCGTCGATATGGAGGTCGCCCTGCGCCTCGACCTCGAGATCGATCAAGCCGTGACGGGCGATCTGGTCGAGCATGTGGTCGAGAAACGGCACGCCGGTAGCGAGCTTTTGCTGACCGGTACCGTCCAAATTGACCTTGACACGGATCTGCGTTTCGCTGGTATTGCGAACGACTTCCGCTACGCGCATGGAAAACCTCGAATCTGACTGCAAAGGGTGTGGGGCGAAATGTGCCGGCCGCCGTACGCCCAGGGCGACGACGGCACGAATTTTCAGTACTTACTTCAATATGAGCTTGAGTGCCGCCAGCATTTGGGCATTCTCTTCGGGCGTACCCACGGTCAAACGCACACAATCGGTCAGCAACGGGTGCATTTTACCCACGTTTTTGATCAAAACCCGCGCGGCCAGCAGCGTTTCGAACACCGCGTCGGCGTCAGGCACCCGCACGAGCAGAAAATTGCCTGCACTCGGGAACACGGTCGTGCCCGGCAACGCTGCGATGGCCTGCGCAAGCGTCTCGCGCTCGGCACGCAACCGGGCGGCCTGGACTTCCAGCACATCCTCGACATGATCGAGCATGAACTCGGCCGCCGCCTGCGTCAGTACATTGATGTTGTACGGCGGGCGAACCTTGTCGAGCTCGTCGAGCCAGGCGGGCGAGCCCACCAGATAGCCGAGCCGGATTCCCGCCAGCCCGAGCTTCGACACGGTGCGCATCACCACGACGTTGTCGAACTGCAGTACGCGCGAAAGCCAGCTTTTCTGGGCGAACGGCTGGTAGGCCTCGTCGATGACGACGAGGCTTTTGGTCGCCGCCGCGATGATCCGCTCGATATCGGCATCCGGGTACAGCGTGCCGGTGGGGTTGTTCGGATAGGCCAGATAGACGATGGCCGGCGCGTGCTCGGCGATCGCGGCCAGCATCGCGTCGGTATCGAGCGTCAGATCGGGCCGGTGCGGCACGCCGACGAATTCGAGCTGCGCGAATTTCGCCGACATCTGGTACATGACGAAGCCGGGCACAGGCGCCAACAGCTTCGCGCCCGGCTTCGCACAGGTGACGGCGATCATGCTGATGATCTCGTCGGAGCCGTTGCCGAGCAGCACGGTGCTGCCCGCGGGCGCACCCATTACCCGCTTCAGTTTTTCGATGAGCGCGGCCGGACGCGGCGCCGGATAGCGATTGAGCGCCACGCCAGCAAGGCGTTCGCCGAGCTCCGTGGCGAGCGCCTCGGGCAGCGTGAACGGATTTTCCATCGCATCGAGCTTGACGAGCCCCGTTGCATCGGGAACGGGATAGCTCGTCATGCCCAGCACGTCGGGGCGGATGATGTCTTGCGGTCGGGTCATTGTCGTCGCTCTCAGCCGGTTTGCTTCATGCGGTACTCGGCGCTCTTGGCATGCGCCGGCAGGCCTTCCCCATACGCGAGTTCCGCCGCGATCTCGCCGAGCGTTTGCGCGCCCTCGGCGCTGACTTCGATCACGCTCGAGCGCTTGAAGAAATCGTAGACGCCGAGCGGTGACGAAAATCTCGCGGTACGCGAGGTCGGGAGCACGTGATTCGGGCCGGCGCAGTAGTCGCCGAGGCTCTCGCTCGTGAAGCGGCCGATGAAGATCGCTCCGGCATGACGGATTTCCTTCGCCCACTGTTGCGCGTCGAGCGCCGAAATCTCGAGGTGCTCCGGCGCGATCCGGTTCGCGATCGAGCAGGCCTCGGCCATGTCGCGCACCTTGACGAGCGCGCCACGGCCCTCGAGCGAACGCTGAATCACATCGCGGCGCGGCATCGTCGGCAGGAGTTCGGCAATCGCCTCCTCCACGCGCGCAATGAATGCTTTGTCCGGGCACAGCAGGATCGACTGTGCGAGCTCGTCGTGCTCGGCCTGCGAGAAAAGATCCATCGCGATCCAGCGGGGATCCGTCGTTCCGTCGCACAGCACGAGGATCTCCGACGGTCCGGCGATCATGTCGATGCCCACCGTGCCGAACACGCGTCGTTTGGCCGACGCCACGTACGCGTTGCCGGGACCGCAGATCTTGTCGACGGCAGGCACCGTCTCCGTTCCGTATGCAAGCGCGCCGATCGCCTGCGCGCCGCCGATTGTGAAGACGCGATCGACTCCGCCCAAGAGCGCAGCCGCCAGTACGAGCGGGTTTTGCACGCCGTCGGGGGTCGGCACGACCATGACGATCTCGCGTACGCCGGCCACGCGCGCCGGTACGGCGTTCATCAGCACGGAGGACGGATAGGCGGCCTTGCCGCCCGGCACATAGATGCCGGCGCGATCGAGCGGCGTGACTTTCTGACCGAGCACCGTGCCGTCGGCTTCCGTGTATTGCCAGCTATGGCTGCCGCATTCGATCTTCTGCTTCTCGTGGTAGGCGCGCACACGCGCGGCCGCCGCTTCGAGCGCGGCACGCTGTTTCGGCTGAAGGCCCTCCAGCGCCGCTTCGAGCGCGGCAGGGGGCAGCTCCAACGCTGCCACGCTGGTGGCGCCGAGCCGATCGAAGCGGTTGGTGTACTCGAGCACGGCTTCATCGCCGCGCGCTTTCACGTCGGCGAGAATCTGTGCAACAGAGCGCTCGATCGCTTCATCCTCGCTCGCCTCGAAGGCGAGCACCGCCGCGAGCGTCGCGTCGAAATCGGCGGCGCTCGAATCGAGTTTGCGAATCTTCAAAGACATGCTGGTATCCGTTCGGTAAGGCGCGCGTTGCCAAGTCGGCTCGTCGCACCGCTTACGCGGGCGCCGTGCCTCGTTTCGAGGCGCGTTCGAACGCGTCGAGAAACGGCTTGAGCGCCGCGCGCTTGAGCTTGAGCGCAGCCTGGTTCACCACGAGGCGCGAAGAGATCTCCATGATTTCCTCGACCTCGACGAGATTGTTCGCGCGCAGCGTTCCGCCCGAGCTGACGAGGTCGACGATCGCATCGGCCAGCCCGACGAGCGGCGCGAGTTCCATCGAGCCGTAGAGCTTGATCAGATCGACGTGCACACCCTTCGCCGCGAAATGCTCGCGGGCCGTTTGCACGTACTTCGTCGCCACGCGCAGACGGGCGCCTTGGCGCACCGCGTTCGCGTAATCGAAGCCCGCCTTCACGGCGACCGACATGCGGCAACGCGCGATGTTCAGATCGACGGGCTGGTACAAACCGCCGCCGCCGTGCTCGAGCAGCACATCCTTGCCCGCGACGCCGAAATCGGCTGCGCCGTACTCGACGTAGGTCGGCACGTCGGTCGCGCGCACGATGATGACGCGCAAGTTGCCGGCGCTCGTCGGCAGGATCAGCTTGCGCGAAGTC
>NZ_JBMRBK010000089.1:0-81296 GCF_057351765.1 Trinickia sp.
AGTCATGCCTGATGACCATAGCGAGTCGGCCCCACCCCTTCCCATCCCGAACAGGACCGTGAAACGACTCCACGCCGATGATAGTGCGGATTGCCCGTGTGAAAGTAGGTAATCGTCAGGCTCCCTCTGCCAGGCAGAGTGCGCACCTCAGTGCCCACTCTGACCTACGCAACGTGCATGAAAACCCCCGGCCCGCCATCGCGCAGCCGGGGGTTTTTGCTTTGGGCGAACCGATCGCGATCGCTGGCGCCGGACATCGCAAACGCTTGACGTACTGTATGGATATACAGTAAAACATGTCATCATGGACATGCGTGATGATGAGTACCCCGTTGCCCCCACGGCGCCCCGTAAGGGCCGGGGAGCTGTCACGAATATTCAGGGACGATATGAGCGCGACGAACGGGAAGCGTTCGAGGATGGTTGGGCGCCCGACAGCGAAGACGGCGGCACGTCGCCTCTCAAAACCCAGGTTTTCGAGGAACGCGCGAAAAGCATTCTCACGCACAACGCTTCCCCGGATATTCCGTTTCGCGTTTCGCTCAATCCTTATCGCGGCTGCGAGCACGGCTGCATCTATTGCTTCGCCCGTCCGACTCACAGCTATCTAGGTCTGTCGCCGGGCCTCGACTTCGAAAGCCGGATCTACGCAAAAATCAATGCGCCCGAACTGCTGCAGCGCGAACTGCGGAAAAAGAATTACATCCCCGAGCCTATCGCGCTTGGCGTGAACACCGATGCATACCAGCCTGTCGAGCGCGAACTGCTTCTCACTCGGCGCGTGATCGAAACGCTCCACGAATACGGGCATCCGTTCGCGGCGATAACGAAGTCCTCATTGATCGAGCGTGACATCGATCTGCTCGCACCGATGGCCGCGCGCGGGCAAGTGATGGCCGCAATAACGGTCACGACGCTCGACCCGGAGATCGCCCGTACGCTCGAGCCGCGTGCGGCCACACCGGCGCGCAGGCTGCGTACGATCCGCACGCTCAGTGACGCCGGCGTCCCCGTCGGCGTTAGCGTTGCGCCAGTCATCCCGTTCGTGACCGAACCGGACCTGGAGCGCGTGCTGGAGGCGTGCGCGCAGGCGGGCGCAACGAGCGCGAGCTATATCGTCTTGCGCCTGCCCTGGGAAGTGGCGCCGCTTTTCAAGGAATGGCTCGCAGCCCATTTTCCGCAGCGCGCCGATCGCGTCATGGCGCGCATTCACGACATGCGTGGCGGCAAGGATTACGACGCTTCATTCGCGCACCGCATGAAAGGCGAGGGTGCCTGGGCGCAATTGCTCAAGCAGCGGTTCGACAAAGCGGTCAAGCGGCTGGGACTCAACGAGCGGCGGCACGGCATTCTCGATATGTCCCAGTTCAAAACGCCGGAACCGCCCGTGGCGCCGAACGCTCAACTGAGCCTTTTTTAACCGCGGCCGCCCCGGCTACTGTTCGAGCGACTTGGCCGTATCGCCGTGCGATTCGAAATAGGTTTCGAATGTCACAGCGAGGCCTGCCATCAAAAGCAACGCGCCGATGAAAAGGGAAAAGATAACGACGAACACGACGGCCCAGCCTGAGCGATTGCGCTGGTCCGATCCTGCATTGAATTGGGCATCCCATTTGTGGTCGGGCCGCAGGCCATAGACGATTGCCGAGAGGAACGCGGCCAGCAGCGACACTGCGCCGGGCACTGCGAGCGCCCATCCGAGAGTCGAAGCGCGCATCGTCGCAACGAGCAGCAAGATGCCAGGTATGCCGAGCAGCGTTCCGAACAGATGAGCCCAGCCGAACGGGTCACGCGCGCCGTAGAGATAAAAGCGATGCGCGCCGAGAGCGCCGAGCACGAAGGCCAGCGTCGCCGTAAGCGTCTTGGAGCGAAAGCGCTGCATGCTGCGGGAATGAGATCCTGACATAGCGTGGCAAGAGGTTGGGCTATTGAATGCGGTCGAATGTTCAGCGTGCCGATATCGCGCGCATGCGCGGCGGCAGCCTGCTGCGAAGCGCATTTTACGCTCCGTGACGGGCCGGGGCGCCGTTGAGGCGGCCGATGGCAAGCGCCTGCGTAAGTGTTTGTTATGGTTTCGATTTCCCGCTATAATCGAGCGTTTCAGTGGTTCCGAACCCCCGGATTTCAAGGATTACAGCATGGTCATCATCCGCTTGGCTCGCGGCGGCTCGAAGAAGCGCCCGTTTTACAACATCGTTGCAACTGACTCGCGCAGCCGTCGCGATGGACGTTTCATCGAGCGCGTGGGCTTTTACAACCCCGTCGCCACGAAGGGCGAATCGCTGCGTATCGCGCAGGACCGTCTGACGTATTGGCAAGGCGTGGGCGCGCAACTGTCGCCGACAGTCGAACGTCTCGTCAAGCAAGCGCAAAAGGCGCAGCCGGCTGCTTGATCGCGGTTTTCGCGGTTTGCAGACGTGACATCGGACCGTTCGTGAGACCGAGGAATCTCCATGCCGGCTCATGATTCGAGCGGGCCCTCGAGCCCCAAGCCGCGTTCGAAGCCAGGTGCAAGCAACGCGGCGTCGCCGTTCGGTGCATTCGTGCGAAAGCCGCCCGAACGCGCGGTAGAGGCTGGCGAGCAGCCGCGGGCGGTCGCCGAGACAGGGAATTGGCCTGATGACGCGGTCGAAGTCGGTGCTATCGTCGATGCCTACGGGCTGAAAGGTTGGGTCAAAATCGCTCCGCACGCCGGTGGCGCGCAAGGCGGCGAAGCGTTGATTCACGCGAAGTCCTGGTGGCTCGCCAAGGGGCGGGAACGCAAGGCTGGCCAAACCATTCAGGCCAAGGTGCATGGCGATAGTGTCGTCGCGCATCTCGCGGGCTTGGCCGACCGGGACGACGCGTTGGCATTGCGTGGCTTTAGCGTGTTCGTGCGCCGAGCCGATTTTCCGGTGCTCGATAACGACGACGAGTTCTATTGGGTCGATCTGGTCGGCCTCGACGTCGTCAACGAGGCCGGCGAAGCGCTTGGCCGTGTTGCCGACTTGATCGACAACGGTGCGCATTCGGTCCTGCGGGTCGAATATCCGTCGGTTGGCAAGGACGGCCAGCCGGTGAACGGCGAGCGGCTCATCCCGTTTGTCGGTGTGTATGTGAAAACGGTGGACCGGACGGCAAAACGCATCGTTGTCGACTGGCAAACCGATTACTGAGCGATTACTGAGCGATTACCGAGCTCGATCGAGACAAGGGAGCGCGATGCAGTTCGATGTCGTCACGCTCTTTCCGGAAATGTTCCGTGCGGTGACGGAGTGGGGCATTACCAGCCGTGCCGTGAAACAAGGGCGTTTCGGTCTGCGCACATGGAATCCGCGCGATTTCACGACCGACAACTATCGTACGGTGGATGATCGGCCGTACGGCGGCGGCCCGGGGATGGTCATGCTGGCCAAGCCGCTCGAGGCCGCAATCGGCGCCGCGAGAGCGGCGCAGGCGGCGCAAGGCATTGCCGGCACGCGTGTGGTCATGATGTCCCCTCAGGGAAAACGCCTCGACCACGAGCGTGTCATGCGATTCGCCGGCGAGCCCGGGCTCGTGTTGCTTTGCGGTCGGTATGAAGCGATCGATCAGCGGCTCATCGAGCGCTGCGTCGACGAGGAAATCAGTTTGGGCGACTTCGTGCTCTCGGGTGGGGAGTTGCCGGCGATGGCCTTGATGGACGCCGTCGTGCGTCATCTGCCGGGGGTGCTCAACGATGCACAATCGGCGGTGCAAGACAGCTTCGTGGACGGACTGCTCGATTGTCCGCACTACACGCGGCCCGAAGAGTACGACGGGATGCGTGTGCCGGACGTGCTACTCGGCGGACATCACGCTGAAATCGAGCAGTGGCGCCGCCGCGAGGCGCTGAGAAATACCGCGGCCAAGCGGCCCGATTTGATCGAGCGCGCGAGGCGCAACAAGATGTTGAGCCGTGCCGACGAGGCATGGCTCGCAACCCTTGCCAAGACATCTCCGAAAACCTGAGAAGGTTCGAGGCGACGATGGCGGGGGCAGGCGGTGCCGGGCGATATGATCGGCACCAGGATGTGAACCCATCCTCTATCGGGGCCGCGCGCGGTGCATCTCGGATGCTCGGGCCGGCAGAACGCCGACAAGATGGCTTAAGGAGTCAGTGATGAATCTGATTGCAAAACTCGAGCAGGAAGAGATCGAGCGCGTGCTCGCCGGCAAGACCGTCCCCGAATTCGCCCCTGGCGACACGGTGATCGTCAACGTGAACGTCGTGGAAGGCAACCGCAAGCGCGTTCAGGCTTATGAAGGCGTGGTGATCGCGAAGCGCAACCGCGGCTTGAACTCGTCGTTCATCGTTCGCAAGATCTCGTCGGGCGAAGGCGTCGAGCGTACGTTCCAGACGTACTCTCCGCTGTTGGCGAGCATCGTCGTCAAGCGTCGCGGCGACGTGCGCCGTGCGAAGCTGTACTACCTGCGCGAGCGTTCGGGCAAGTCGGCTCGAATCAAGGAAAAGCTGGTCTTCAAGGACCGCGCTGCTTCCTGAGCGTAAGAGCTGTAAGAAAAAGCACCCGTCCGGGTGCTTTTTTGTTTGTCGGTCCAAAATATCGGTATTGCGTCGATCGCCTGTGAGAGGCCCCTTTGATCCGTCCTGTCTTTGAACCCGAGGCGCTGCCAATCGAGTCCACGGGTGCCGAATTGCCCGTCGTTCCGCCCGAGCGACTGACACCCGACGGACTGCGTGCGCGCTTTACCCAGCGCCTCGTCTGGGCACCCGAGCCGACCGATGTCAATTGGCGCGAGCCGGGGGATCCCCGCGCAGCCGCCGTCCTCATGCCGCTCGTCGCGCGCGACGAAGGTCTTACCGTGTTGCTGACGCAGCGGGCCGATCACTTGAGCGACCATGCGGGCCAGGTCAGCTTTCCCGGCGGCAGACGCGAACCGGAAGACGAGAATGCGATCGCTACGGCGTTGCGCGAAGCCGAGGAAGAAGTGTCGTTGGCGGCGGAGCGCGTCGAAATCCTCGGCGCACTACCCGATTATCTGACCGGCACGGGTTTTCGCGTGACACCGGTGGTCGGACTCGTGCATCCGCCGTTTAGCGTCGAAGCCGATACGCTCGAGGTCGCGGAGATTTTCGAGGTCCCGCTTGCATTTCTCATGGATCCTGCGCATCACGAAGTTCGATTGCTGCGATGGGAGGGCGGCGAGCGCCGCTTCTTTTCGATGCCGTATCCTCGGCCGGGAACCAGCGGTCACTATTTCGTCTGGGGCGCCACCGCAGGCATGCTGCGCAACTTCTATCGCTTTTTACTGGCGTGAGGACGAGCGTACCTGGCAATCCGACGACTTTCGTGTCGCGCGCACGCCCTACAGGCGGCCCTGTGCTATCGTTACGCGACAAATGCAAATAACTTGAATTGGTACGGCGCGTCGCATGACCTTTTTCTCCGTATTACTGGCTCTCGTCATCGAACAGCTACGTGCGCTGTCGCCGAACAATCCGGTGTTCGCACTGCTTCAATATCATGCTGAATGGGCCGCTCAGGGCTTCGACGCGGGCAAGAAAAAGCACGGCATACTGGCATGGCTGGTCGTCGTCCTTCCATGGACGCTCGCCGTCGGCGCCGTCTATTACCTCCTTTATCGAATCAGTTTCGCGCTGGCGTTTCTCTGGAACGTCGTCATCGTTTATTTCACGCTGGGTTTTCGGCAGTTCAGTCATTACTTCACCGATATCCATCTAGCGCTCAATAATGACGATGTGCCGCGCGCGCGGGAAATCCTCAGTGAATGGACGGGTATCGAGACGGTCGACATGCCCGTCGGCGAGATCGTCCGGCACACGCTGATACACGCGGTGGTGGCCTCGCATCGCCATGTGTTCGGGGTCTTCTTCTGGTTTCTCATCCCCATCGGACCGGCAGGTGCGGTGTTGTACCGTGTTTCCGAATATCTTGCCCGCGCCTGGTCCGTACCGGCTGGAGAGCGGACCGTGGCTTTCGGGACATTCGCGCAGCGCGTGTTCTTCGTGATGGATTGGGTGCCGGCGCGCCTCACTGCACTTGGCTTCGCCATCGTCGGCAATTTCGAGGACGCGATCTATGCATGGCGCAATCACACGCGCCAGTGGCCGGACGCCAACGATGGCGTGTTGCTCGCAGCCGGCAGCGGCGCGCTCGGCGCGCGCCTCGCGGGGCCGCTTGCGGAACCGTCGAGCCTCGATGCGCTCGTCGCGCCCGACGGCGGTCCCATTCTCGTTGGCGACGATTGCACGCCGCGGACGCTGCAATCGGCCGTCGGGCTCGTCTGGCGAGCCGTCATCCTCTGGATGATCCTGCTGCTCATGCTGACGATCGCCGTCTGGCTGGGCTGATCGGCGCTATCGATCGCCAGCGCCGGCGGGCCGCGGCGGGGCCGCGCCGCGCATCGACGGCTTGGACTTCACTGCTCGTCAAGGCTGCGTGACGCGCCGCATTGCCAGCATTGCGTGAACTGCGCTTCCAGCGTCTCGCCGCACTTCGCGCATCGCCACGGCAAGCTGCCGGCAGGCGGGCCGCTGATCGCCGCTTCGATAATTTTTCTTGCCAATGCTTCGTCGCGCTCATCGACGAGCCAGAGCTCGGGTGCGCATTGGTCCGCCGGGATTTCCCCGAGCGCCCCGTTCAGATAGCGGTTGTGCAATTCGCAAGGGATACCGGCGATGCTCAGCAGGTTCACCCAATGTTGACCCGTTACGGCGTTCGGAGCGAGCGTCAGCTTGAGCATGGACAGACCTTGGCGGGGCGGTATGTCGCTACCGAACGATCTGGCCGGCTTCGTGCACGAGCTGCGCATACAGCGCGTGGCGCTCACGCGCGATCCGGCCCGCGGCCACGGCTTCGAGAATCGCGCAGCCGGGTTCATGCAGGTGACGGCAGTTGTAGAAGCGGCAATGCGGCAGCAATGGCCGAAATTCCGGAAATGCCCGCTCGAGCCGGCCCTCGGTCAGATGGTGCAGGCCGAATTCTTGAAAGCCCGGCGAGTCGATCAACGCCCCTCCGCCGGGTAGCGGATAAAGACGCGTGAACGTCGTCGTATGGCGGCCGCTATTCAACGCCGTCGAGATTTCGCGTGTGGCCGCCTCGGCATCCGGCACGAGCAGATTCACCAGTGTCGATTTGCCCATGCCCGATTGTCCGAGCAGTAGCGTCGCATGCCCCGCGAGTCTCGCGCTGAGCCTCTCGCGCGCTTCGTCCGGCCGCGCTTTGATCGACAGCTCGACAATGTCGTAGCCGAGCGAACGGTATGGCGCAAGCCGGGCCCGCGCCGGTGCGAGCGCGCGCTCGACGTCCGTCTTGTTGAGCACGATCAGCGGCGCGAGTTCGTTCGCTTCGGCCGCGACGAGCGCACGTCCCAGCAAATCCTCGCTGAAGTGCGGCTCGGTCGCGAGGACGATCAGCAACTGGTCCAGGTTGGCGGCGAAGAGCTTCGACTTGTACTGGTCGGAACGATAGAGCAGGTTGCGACGCTCGCCGATTTCGACGATCACGCCTTGATCGGCCGAGCTCTGCTCGTAGACGACGCGATCGCCGACAGCGACCTCGCTTTTTTTGCCGCGCGGAAAGCATTGCACCATGGCGCGCGTATCTCCGCCGGGCGCGACGAGATAGTGGCGTCCATGAGCCGCGATGACGAGCCCCTCGGCGCGCTGGCCGACTTCCGGATGTCGCGCCGGCTTGGCGAGCGGGGCCGTCATACGTGCCGCAGCAGGCGGTCGATGCGCTGCGATGCCGGTGGGTGCGAGTAGTAAAACGCGGTGTAGACCGGATCCGGCGTCAGGGTGGAAGCGTTGTCCTCGTACAGCTTGACGAGCGCATTGACGAGCTCTCGCGCATCGGTCTGGCTGGCCGCGAACGCATCGGCCTCGAACTCGTGCTTGCGCGAGCTCAGGCTGCCGAGCGGGGTGACGAAGAAGAGGAACACGGGCAGCGCCAGGAAAAAGAGCACGAGCGCGAGGCCATTGTTGCTGGCCGCGAGCCACGGCGTGACGCCGAGCCCTTCATAGAACCACGTGCGCTGCGAAAGCCAGCCCAGCAGCGCAAGCAAAGCGAGGCTGATTGCAAACGTCACGACCATGCGTTTGACGACGTGCCGGCGTTTGAAATGGCCGAGTTCATGCGCGAGCACGGCTTCGATTTCGCTGCCGCTCAGACGTGCGAGCAGCGTATCGAAGAACACGATGCGCTTGGCGGCGCCGAAGCCGGTGAAATATGCGTTGCCGTGCGCGGAGCGACGGCTGCCATCCATCACGAAGAGCCCCTTGGCCGCGAACCCGCAGCGGCGCATCAGCGCCTCGATGCGATTCTTGAGCGCCTCGTCCGTCAGCGGTTCGAACTTGTTGAACAGCGGAGCGATGAGCGTCGGATAGAGCACGAGTACGGCCAACTGGAAGGCGACGAGCACGATCCAGGCCCACAGCCACCAGAGGGCGCCCGCCTGCTCCATGAGCCAGAGCACGACGAAAAGAAGCGGCAAGCCGAATGCGGCACCGAGCGCCGTTCCCTTGGCCAGATCGGCGAAGAAAATGCCTCGCGTCATACGGTTGAAGCCGAAGCGCTCCTCGACGACGAACTGCCGATAGTAGTCGAACGGTATATCGATGACGCTCGTGATGCCGATCACGAGCGCCACCAGCGCGATCTGGGCGAGATAACCGTGGCCGAGCAGGCCCGATACGCCCACGTTGAGCGCCTGGACGCCGCCGAGCAGCGTGAGCGCGATGGTAAGCGCGGCACCCACGACGACCTCGATCATCCCGAGCCGCGTGCGCACGACGGTATAGTCGGCTGCGCGCTGATGGCCGGCCAGCGTGATCGTGCCCGCAAACTGCTTGGGCACCGCACTCCGATGCGCCGCGACGAAACGGATCTGGCGCGAGGCGAGCCAGAGTTTCGTCGCGACCATGGCGAGCACGGTGACGGCGAAAACGACGGTGAAGTAGAAAGAGGGCATCGGGGAAGTCCGTTGTATCTATGCGAGAATTATAGGGTTTCGCCGAAAGGGCGAGTGGGCTGACCCGCACACGGGCGTACGCCCCGAATTATTCCGTAACCAGGACTGCTTTCATGACTGAAATTGTCGAACCCGTCGGCGAGCCGGCGCTCGTCCGCAGCGAGATGAACCTCATCTGGCTCGATATGGAGATGACGGGGCTCGAGCCCGATACCGACCGCATCATCGAAATCGCGGTGGTCGTCACCAATTCGACGCTCGAGAAGGTCGTCGAGGGGCCCGTTCTCGCGATTCACCAAAGCGACGAGACGCTCGACAAAATGGACGATTGGAACAAGAACACGCACGGGCGCTCGGGTCTGATCGAGCGGGTGCGCGCGTCGACGGTCACCGAGGACGCTGCCACCGAGCAGATCCGCGCCTTTCTCGCCGCTTATGTGCCGCCCGGCAAATCCCCCATGTGCGGCAACTCCATCTGCCAGGACCGCCGTTTCATGGCGCGCTGGATGCCCGAGCTCGAGCGGTTTTTCCACTATCGCAATCTCGACGTGAGCACGCTCAAGGAACTGTGCCGGCGGTGGCAGCCGACTGTCTACAAAGGCTTTCAGAAGCGCGCGATGCATACGGCGCTCGCGGACATCCACGAGTCCATCGACGAACTCAAGTACTACCGTCAGCATTTCCTCGTCGTTTCGCCGAGCGCTCCCGTCGAAGGCGCCTGAGCCGCCTGAGCCGCCTTAGCCGCCTTAGCCGCCTTAGCCGCCTTAGCCGCCTGATGGGCCCGGGCGTCGGACATCATGCGCGCGCGGGCCGCTGCGCGCTCTTCGGCCGGAACGCCGCGACCACATCGGCGTTCGTTTCGACATAGGGGCCGCCGATCAGATCGATGCAGTACGGCACCGCCGCGAAAATGCCGGGCACCGCGACCGTGCCCGTACTGTCGCGCAAGCCCTCGAGCGTCTCCTGAATCGACTTCGGCTGTCCCGGCAAATTGACGATCAGCGCCGCATGCGACGGCGTCTCGCGTATCACGGCGACTTGCCGCGAGAGAATCGCCGTCGGCACGAAATTGAGGCTGATCTGACGCATCTGCTCGCCGAAGCCCGGCATCTCCCGCGTGCCGACCGCAAGCGTCGCCTCGGGTGTGACGTCCCGTCGGGCGGGGCCCGTGCCGCCGGTCGTCAAGACGAGGTCGCAGCCGAGTTCGTCGACGAGCTCGATCAGCGTGGCGGAGATGGCCGGCGCATCGTCCGCGATCAGCCGTTTCACCGCTTGCCATGGCGAAGCGATCGCTCTTTCGAGCCATGCCTCGAGCGCCGGGATGCCCTTGTCCTCGTACACGCCGCTCGTCGCGCGATCGCTCACCGAGACCAGGCCGATCACGATTTCGTCGGCGTGATTACGCGTGATTGTCGTCATCGTCGTCTTCCGTGGTGTTCGCCGGGCCCGCGTCGTCACTGGCTCCGCCTGCTTCACTCGCCGATTTGATCCACTGGAACAACTCACGGAAATAGCGCGGCGGCTTGCCCTCGCGCGCTTCCTTGCGGGCGTTGCGGATCAGCGTGCGGCCGGCTTGCGCATCCGCGCCCGGATGCGTGCGGAGAAACTCGGTCAGGGCCGAGTCGTCCGCGAGCAGTTTCTCCCTCGCCCGCTCGATCCAGTGAAGCTTCGCCGTCTCGGCCTTGTTCACGCCGCGATAGGCATCGAGCGCCGAGCGCAGCGCCGCCGTTTCGTCGTCGTTGAGCGAGCGCATGACCCGGCCGACATATTGCAACTGGCGCCGTTTGCCTTCGTGATCGGTGATGCGGCGTGCCGCGAGCACGGCATCCGCGAGGTCCTCAGGCATCGGCATGCGCTTGAGCGCGTCTTTCGGCAACTCGACCAGCGCGGCGCCGAGCGTTTGCAGCGCGAGCATCTCGCGCTTCAACTGCGATTTGCTGGGGCGATCGTAGCCGGTCTCTTCGTCGAGGCCGGCATCGGGCGTCTCGATCGGCTGAATACGGGTTTTGCGTGTCATGCGCGCCATTGTAGCTCGACGCGCCAGCCGTGACCCCGGCGGGCGATCCCTGAACGCATCGCGGCAACGTCCTCGGACGCGGACCTTGATATGATCGCGGGGTACGACGAGGCGTAATCCCGGGCGCACGCCGGCAGTGCGGGCGCCGCAACGATGGAATCCATACCGGACGGCAATGACGATGGCAGCGGACACCGAAACCAGAGAACGCTTTTTCCCGCATACGCAAGACGAATTGAAAGAGATTGCGTCGGACATCCTGCGGCACGCGAAATCGCTTGGCGCGACGGATGCCGCGACCGAAATCTCGGAAGGCGACGGCTTGTCGGTATCGGTGCGGCGCGGGGAGGTCGAAACGATCGAGCACAACCGCGACAAGATGGTGGGCGTGACCGTTTTCATCGGCGCCAAGCGCGGCAATGCCAGCACGTCCGATTTCTCGAAGCAGGCACTGCGCGACACGGTCGCAGCCGCTTACAACATCGCGCGGTTCACGGCGGAAGATCACTGCGCCGGTCTCGCCGAAGCGGAGCTTCTCGAGACTTCGCCGCCGGATCTCGATCTCTATCATCCGTGGGAATTGAGCGCCGAGGATGCCGTCGAAATTGCCCGCCGCGCCGAAGACGCCGCGTTCGCCACGGATCCGCAGATTCGCAATTCCGAGGGCGCGAGCGTGTCGGCGCAGCATTCGCAATTCGTATTGGCGACGACGCGCGGTTTTCTCGCCGGCTATCCCTATTCGCGCCACTATGTCGCCTGCGCGCCGATCGCGGGCAGCGGCCGCCACATGCAGCGCGACGATTGGTACAGCTCGAAGCGTAGCGCCGAGGAGCTTGCGCCTGCCGAAGCGGTCGGCCGGTACGCGGCCCAGCGGGCGCTCGCGCGCTTGAACGCGCGGCGCATCGATACGCGCAAGGTGCCGGTCCTGTTCGAAGCGCCGCTGGCCGCCGGCCTGCTCGGCGCGTTCGTGCAGGCGACGAGCGGCGGCGCGCTCTATCGCAAGACATCGTTTCTCGTCGACAGTCTGGGCAAACCGGTCTTCGCGCCGCATGTGCAGATCGTCGAGGAGCCGCATTTGCCGCGCGCGATGGGCAGTGCCCCCTTCGATGAGGAAGGCGTCCGTACGAAGCGGCGCGCCGTCGTGAAAGACGGCGTGGTGGAGGGCTACTTCCTGTCGACGTATTCCGCGCGCAAGCTCGGAATGCAAACGACGGGCAATGCCGGCGGCTCGCACAACCTGTCGCTCGCGAGCTCGGCCACCCGGCCCGAGCACGACTTCGAGGCCATGCTGAAGCAGCTCGGCACCGGCCTCCTGCTCACCGAATTGATGGGCCAGGGCGTCAACTACGTGACAGGCGACTATTCGCGCGGTGCGTCCGGCTTCTGGGTCGAAAACGGCAAGATTCAGTACGCGGTCGAGGAAATCACCGTCGCCAGCACGCTACAGGAGATGTTCCGCAATATCGTGGCGATCGGCGCCGATACGATCGTCCGCGGCACCAAGCAGACGGGCTCGGTGCTCATCGAACAGATGACGGTAGCGGGGCAGTGAAGGCGGCTCAGCCGATGCGCCGGTAAACGACGCGCGCGTAGTCGAAGCCGTCGTCACCCTCCTTGCGGTGGGTGTCGCGCGACACGATCTGCCATTGCGCGGGATCGGGTGCCGGAAACGTCGCGTCGCCTTCGAACTCGGCTGCGATCTCGGTCACGATGAGTTTGTCGGCGAGCGCGATTCCCGCTTTGTAAAGCTCGGTGCCGCCGATCAGGAACGCCTCGGGGGCGCCACCGGCGGCGGCGAGCGCCAATGCCTCCTGCATGCCCGTCGCCGTTTCACAGCCTTCGAATCGACGCGTTGCGTCGCGCGTTACGACGATATTGCGACGACCGGGCAGCGGCCGGCCGATCGATTCGTGCGTTTTTCGGCCCATGATGATGGGCGCGCCCATGGTCGTGCGCTTGAAGAATGCGAGATCTTCGGGCAGGTGCCAGGGGAGTTGGTTGTTGCGGCCGATCACGCCGTTGCGGGCGCGAGCGACCAGAATGGTCAGCGTCGTCATCGAAAAGCTAAAAACCGAAAGCCAAGGTGTGGCGATTTTACGCGACGCTCGCTCACCGCTCGCGCAGCGTCGTGTGCTGCGCGCCGTGTGCGGCATCATGCTGCCGCTCTTTGCCTGGTTTCGATCGCCTTCGATCGCCTTCAATCGCCGGAAGTGTCGCCCGTGGCCGACGGATTCGCCGCCTCGTCCTTTTCGCGCGCCGGTATCTCGCGCAGCCCATGTGCGCCCATCAACCGATAGAGCGTCACGCGCGAAATACCCAGATCGATCGCGGCTTCGTTGAGCCGATTCCGATGCCGTAGCAGCGCTGCTTCGATCGCGCGTTTTTCGGCGTCGTCGCGGGCTTGGGCGAGCGTCGTCGTTTCTTGCGCCGTGAACTGCGCGAGGCCAAGATCCTGCGCGGAAATGAGCTTGCCCTCGGCCATGACGATGGCGCGCCGCACGCGATTGATCATCTCGCGTACATTGCCGGGCCAATTGTAGTTGTGCATCGCCTCGACGGCCGATGGCGCGAAGCCGCGAATTCTGCGTGCGCTGTCGGTTTTGAACTTGTGCAGCATGTGATGCGCGAGGATTTCGATGTCCTTGCCCCGCGCGCGCAGCGGCGGCTCGTCGATGCGCAGGACGCAGAGGCGATGGAACAAGTCGGCCCGGAACCGGCCGTCTTGCATGGCTTGCTCGAGATCGACGTGCGTTGCGGAGATGACCCGCACGTCGACGGCGATCGAATCGCGCCCGCCCAGCCGCTCGATCCGGCCTTCCTGCAAGAAGCGCAGCAGGCTCGCCTGGCTTTCGAGCGGCAAGTCGCCGATTTCATCGAGAAACAGCGTGCCCCCGTGCGCGGCTTCCACGCGTCCGATCTTGCGCTGGTTCGCTCCCGTAAAAGCCCCGCGCTCATAGCCGAAGAGTTCCGACTGAAGCAGGTGGTGAGGAATCGCACCGCAATTGATCGCGATGAACGGCGCTTTTCGGCGCGGCGAGCGCTCGTGCAGCGCGAGTGCCGTCAGCTCTTTGCCGGTGCCCGATTCGCCGGAGATGAACACTGCGGCATCGGTGTTCGCTACTTTGCGGATCGTCCGAAACAACTGCTGCATCGCCTCGCAGGTGCCGACCATCTCGTCGTCGCCAGCCGATGCGAGGCCGGCAACCATATCGAGGTCGCAAAGCGTCACCATGCCGAACGCGTGGCCGATCAGGTAGTCGATGCTGGCATGCGGGACGGGCAGCTTCACGTAATCGAAGCAGTAATTCCGGATCAGGCGACGCACCTCTGGCTCGTCGAGCCGCTGTGCATTCGCGAGCGCGATCCAGCCAATGTGCTGCTGACGCAAACTCGGCTCGAGCGCGGCGAGATCGCGCGACGCGAGACGCGTGACGTCGATGAGGCCCGCGTAGGGAAGATCCGGGCGTGCGTACCGCCCAGCCTCGCTGGCCGAGCGCGCAATGAGCACATTCCAGCCGACGCCGGCGAGATGCGCGACGAGTGAGTCGTCCGGCGTTTGCGCCACGTAGATGAGCGTTCGCGTGTTCTTCTCGTTCATGTCGACGCCCCTCGCGTGCACGCTCGACACGGCGGACGTGCTGGCCATCAGTGGCGCAGCAGGGCTCAGATGAGTGGTTTCGCGCACGATGTCCCCGCGTGGTTCGACATGGAATGGAGGGGATATCGCGACGCGCGTAGCGAGCGCGCCTGCGCGCACCGATCGACCCGGAGCGTGTGCGTTGCGAGCCGATGTGCAGCGGCATGCGTTTTGTGCTGACGATGCCGCGCGTCTCTTGTCGAGATCGTTGACATGATTCTTCCCCCGGTTTGCGACGCCGCTCAGACGTGCTTGTCCTCCGTTTGCGAGCGCCGGCTGACTGCCCTGTTCGTGGTCCTTGTTGCGGCGGGTTATCCAAACGCCGACTGATCCCAGCGCTCGTTCACCCTTGCCGTATGTCTGCAAGCCTATGAGGATCGGAACGGAAACGCGCGTTGTCTTGCGCACATATCGACGCGCTTCGGATGTGCGGACCATCCGCCACCGCGATGCAATGTGCGAAGGCCGACATAGCGCGGGGGCATCGATCGGGACACGCGGTCTACGCTTGCCGTTGCGGTCATCCGGCGGTCTCGCGATCCGGCGGATGCGTTGCGCGCCGGATCGCTTGCCCGTTTAAAAAAGTGCCCGCCGGGGGACGGAGCACAAACCATACGGACGCCGCGGTGCTGCCGCCACCGCCTGCCCACGCGACATTCCCGCGGCTGGCGCCGGCGCCGGTGTTGGAATAGGTGCCGGACGTGCGAACTCGTCCCACAGCGTCACATAATGAGTCGACGCGCCGACGGGGAATCGTGCGGCTCTCGAATCAGCGAGCCGGGGCACCGGGGGGCACGCCATTTCGCGTGGAGGTGCGAAGCGATGCACATGCATGACGATGCCTCCGTTCTCGAAGCGAACGAGAGCGAAAGCCGTGCCATGAGGGCGAGATCCTTGTGGGAATTGGCATTCCATTGCGTCTCGTGCAACGCGCCGGCCGAGATGAAGCTGGATTGTTTCAGCAATGAAACGAACGGAAAAAATGCCGTATTGATAATTGTAATCGGGTAAGAAGCGCCCTGTCGCAAAACAGCCACGCGACGCGGTTAAAAGAAAGAAGGGACGTTTCGGAAAGGCGCATGCCGACGTGCGTGATAACGGTGTTTCCAATTTGTTACATGCGTCCCGGTCCGAAGCTGCGGCCCCTATAGTAAGCTTAGCAAGCAGTCTCATTCCGCGAATAAGGCTGATGCAACGGCCAATGCTATTAATAATTTGTTTCGGGGTCCGTAGTTTCACGGAGAGGACAGAGCGGCAGACTTCCGAGTCGTCGGTAAGTCGTTAGCGCGAAGACGCCATATTTTCGTCCTGCGCCGCCGGCACTATTCGTCATTGAAACGAGGGTTGGTCAATGGAACCCGCTACACGGCAATTGATTTACGTTACACGGGATGCGAATGCCCAATGGAGTGCGCAATTCCATCAACGCGGCTGGCATGTTGATGTAGTCGCGAACGCACGCGAGGCCCGCCGCGCGATGCGCAGTGGCGAACCGGCGGGCGGTTTGCTCGACTTGTCGAGCCAATTCGACGAGCAGGAAATCGGTGCACTCGAAGCCTGCCTGACCGCGCCGCGCATCGGCTGGGTAGCCGCGGCCGCGCCCGGTCAGCTACAGGACACGGCGTTGCGCCGTCTCGTGCGCGACTATTGCTTCGACTATGTGACGATGCCGTCCGATGCGCGGCGCGTCGCCGATTCGGTAGGCCATGCGTACGGCATGGTCGTGCTCGCCCAGGCGGAAGAGGAAGGCGCCACGCGCGTGGGCGAAGGTCAGATGATCGGGTCGTGCGAAGCGATGCGCCAGCTTTTCCGCGCCATCCACAAGGTCGCCATGACGGACGCGCCGGTCTTCATCTCGGGCGAATCCGGAACCGGCAAGGAGCTGACGGCCGTTGCCATCCACGAACGATCGACGCGGCGCACGGAGCCGTTCGTGGCCATCAATTGCGGCGCGATTCCACCGCACCTGTTGCAATCGGAACTGTTCGGCTATGAGCGCGGAGCGTTCACGGGCGCAAACCAACGCAAGATCGGGCGTATCGAAGCGGCGCACGGCGGCACGCTTTTTCTGGACGAGATTGGCGACCTGCCGCTGGAAAGCCAGGCGAGCCTGCTGCGCTTTTTGCAAGAAGGCCATGTCGAGCGTCTGGGGGGCCATGAAGCCACGCCCGTCGATGTACGCGTGATCTCGGCCACGCACGTCGATATGCATCGCGCGATGCTGGAAGGCCGTTTTCGCGCCGACCTTTATCATCGGCTGTGTGTGCTGCAAATCGACGAGCCGCCGTTGTGCGCGCGCGGCAAGGATATCGAGTTGCTTGCGCAGCATATGTTCGAGCGCTTCAAGAAAGATGCGAGCCGGCGTCTGCGCGGGTTCTCGCCAGATGCGATCGCCGCGCTGCATAACTATCGATGGCCCGGCAATGTACGCGAACTCATCAACCGCGTGCGCCGCGCGATCGTCATGTCGGAAGGGCGGCTGATTACGGCCAGCGATCTCGAGCTCGCCGATTACGTCGACGTGGTACCGGTCTCACTCGCGCAGGCGCGCGAGGCGGCCGAGCGGCAGGCGATCGAGCTGGCGCTGCTGCGTCATCGCGGGCGTCTCGGCGATGCGGCGCAAGAGCTTGGAATATCGCGCGTGACGCTTTATCGCTTGCTGAGCTCGCACGGCATGCGTCACATCGAAGTGCACCAAGGTTCGCAGCGATTGACGAGTTGACCGGGTAGCCGGGCGCGCGGAGCACCGGCCCAATCCGCGCGCCTTGGTAGAATCGCGTATTACCGCGAACCGGCGCAGGCTGCCGCCTGCCGAATCTTTCGATGAAACAGTATCTCGACCTGGTCCGTACGATTCTCGAAACGGGCACCTGGCAGGAAAATCGCACGGGGATCCGCACCATCAGCATGCCCGGCGCAATGCTGCGTTTCGACTTGCAACAGGGATTCCCCGCGGTCACTACGAAAAAGCTCGCATTCAAATCGGCCATTGGCGAAATGATCGGTTTTCTGCGGGCCTCCCGCAGCGCAGCCGATTTTCGCGAGCTCGGCTGCAAGGTCTGGGACGCCAACGCGAACGAAAATCCTCAGTGGCTCGCCAATCCCTATCGGGAAGGACCCGACGACCTGGGCGGCGTATATGGTGTCCAGTGGCGCCAGTGGCCGGCCTATAAGGTCCTTGCCGAGGACGCGTCGGCCCGCATCGAAGATGCCTGCGCGCGCGGCTACCGGATCGTGACCCGCTTCGAGGAAGACGGGGTCCCGAAGGTGCTGCTGTACAAGGCCATCGATCAGTTGCGTCAGTGTCTGGATACGATCATGCGCAATCCGACCGATCGCCGCATTCTGTTTCACGGCTGGAATCCGGCGGTGCTCGAGGAAATCGCACTGCCTGCATGCCACTTGCTCTATCAGTTCGTCCCGAACGTCGTGCGCCGCGAGATTTCGCTTTGCCTTTACATCCGCAGCAACGACGTAGGGCTCGGCACGCCGTTCAATCTCGCCGAAGGTGCCGCGTTGCTGACACTGGTCGCCAGGCTGACCGGCTATACCCCGCGCTGGTTCACGTACTTCATCGGCGACGCTCACATCTACGAAAATCAGCTCGCGATGCTCGAGCGGCAACTCGAGCGCACGCCGTACGAGAGTCCGACGCTTTCGATCGCCGAGCGCGTACCGTCGTTCGCCGAAACCGGGCGTTACGAGCCCGAGTGGCTCGAAAAAGTCGAGCCATCCGATTTTTCGCTCGTCGGTTATCGACATCACGAGCCGTTGACCGCGCCCATGGCCGTTTGACGTTCTCTATCGATGGGAAAGCCGCTCGGCTCGAGTCATGGAGATACGCCCGAAGTGAAAGAAGCCCACTGCGTGGCCGCAGTGGGCTTCTTCATTTCGTCTGCTCGGTATTCGAATCAGCCCTGATGGCGGTTCTCGTGGCCTTGCACTTGCGGGTGCTGAGGCTCGTGCGGCTGCGGTTGCGGTTGCGGCCTCGGTTGTTCGATGTGGGGCTGGGGCTGGGGCTGCGGCCTCGGCTGTTCGAAATGGGCTTGCGGTTGCGGTTGTGGCCTCGGTTGCTCCATGCGCGGCTGCGGTTGCGGTTGTGGCCTCGGTTGTTCGAAACGAGCCTGCGGTTGCGGCCTCGGTTGTTCGATGTGCGGCTGCGGTTGCGGCCGGGCCTCTTCGAAGCGAGGTTGCGGCTGTGGCTGCGCTCTGGGCTCCGCACGCTGCGGCGCAGGCGCTTCGGTGCGGGGTTGCGGCGCGGCCTGCGGCCCTTGCGAGCGGGGCTCCATGCGTGGCTGGGGCACATGCGGCGATGCTTGCGGCTCGGCACCCGCCCCAGGTCGCGACATGGCCATCGGCGTTTGCGGACCGTGTTCCGGTGTGCGCTGCGCGCCTACCGGCTGCTGCGGTGAGCCAGGCTCGCCCCTGGCCGCGCCGGGTTGCGCCGAGGGCCCGTGCTGCTGAGCGATGGGCGCGTGCGGTTGCGTCCACGTCGGTTCCTTGCGTACCGGCGCAGCGGCGCTTTGCGCACCTTCGACCGGACCGCGCTGGCTCGGCGGACGCGGCACGCCGTTGCTCGGTTGCGCTCGAGGTTGCAAAGCCGCCATCGGAGCATGGGGCTCTTGTTGCGGGGCGGGCCGGACACCGCCTTGCGCCGCGACGGCTGGCGCACCTGGGCCCGGGCGCGCTTCGTTTGCCGCTCGGTGTGGCTCGATGACAGGCGACTGACGCTCGACGATGCGCACGTTACGCGCGGGCCCCGGGTTGGCCGTCGGGTGTGCCAATTGCGAGGCGACGCCGGTCGGCGGCGTGAGGTGGGCCACGGGGCGCCCGGCCCCGGGCACCTGCCCGCCGTTTTGGGCGAGCCGCTGCGCGAGCGGATCGCGGTAGACAGCAGGTATTGCGGGGGCACGCGTCGCGACGACGGGGCGCTCGCCGGCCGCGCCGGGAGGATGGTAGGTCGCATGGCGCAACCCCGGCGCGTAGCTCTCACGTACCGGCGCGATGCCGGGCGCGCCGGGATGGAATTGAGCGTTGCGCAGCTGCTGCGGGTCGATGCGCTGCGCGACGTGAGCGACAGCGCGGCCCTGTACGAACGCGGCCGCCGGCACCGCCGTGACAGCGCCCGGTGCACGGTAGTTCACGTAGGTGTTGTGGATGTTCGTGATGTTGATGTTATTGACGTTGTTGATGTGCTGATTGTTGACGATGACCGTCTGATTGACCCGCTCGTAATACCGCGGACTCCATCCGCCGTAGCTCGGGCGCCAGACTTCGCCGGGGCCGAGCGGGAACCACGCTACGCCCGGGGAGCGTGCGCCGCCGATGGACAGTCCGACGCTCCAACTGAAGCCACTGCCGCCCCCGCCGACAAACGCGACGAGCGCCGGTGCATAGACGGGCGGGGCGCTCACGACGGGGCCCGGGACCCAGCACCAGGACGAACCGGCGTAGGCCCAGCGCCCATAGTGATACGGGGCAAATCCCCACGGCGCATCGTCGACCCACGTCCATCCCCAAGGCGCGACCCACGCCCAATGACCATCGTGGTAGGGCGCCCATCCGGCCGGAACCGCGCGCGGCACCCAGACTTCGCCGTATTGCGGATCGTCCCGCCACGTGCCATTGGCATCCAGATCTTCGTAGCCGGGAACCTCGCGCGAGACGTAGCGCGCCGAAATCGAGCGTTCCGCCGCGGCGTCGCGTGCTTCGGCCCATTGGTCGAAGGCATCGGGCGGCGGCGGTTGATCCTCGGCCGCGACCTGCAGATTGGTGCCGGAGAACGTCAACTGCTGTCCGGCCGTGAGCGGCATTTGGCCGTTATCGCCGTATGCCGTGACGGCGCCGCGCCGGACGGTGACCGTCGTCGTGCTGCCGTCAGGGGCGACATCGACGCGGTAATCGCCGGGCTGTGTGACGGCGAGCGCCACGTTGGGCGTATCGACCTCATAGGCTGAGCCCGGTACGAGGTCGCGCACGTGCGTCGAAAGCGTGCCCTGCGTCACTTTCAACTGCGCGTTGCTGTCATCGAGATTCAGAATATCGAGATTGGTCGACGCGCCCAGGCGTACCGCCGTCGACCCGATGTGCAGTTCGGAGCGTGCGTTTGCATCGTTCCAGAGCTGATCGCCCGTCGTGAGCGGGCGGTTGACCGAGGCGTAGGACCAGTCCGTCGCGCCGGCCGGCTCGGTCGTGACCGTACCCGCCATGTAGTTGAGCCGCGCGACGCGGCCGGGCGGATCGGCGCTTTGTCCGGCAACCGGTGCGTCAGGCGACGGGGCGCTCTGCGCGAATGAGGGGTGCGGCAGCGCCGCGAGCGCCGCGGCGACGGCTAGCGCACAGGCTGTCGCCCGATGAAATGTGACGAGAGGGGAGGTGGTCCGCGTTGTCATGATGATCTCGTAAGCGGGTGCAAGGTGTCGGCATCCGTGAGATCAATGTAGCGCGATCGCCTGTATCAAGGGTCGGTGTTTTGTAAATCCGCGCACGCCCCGTGTAACGAAAAATGTCGACGAACGCTGCTGCGGCCGCCGCCACGCCTTCTCATGCCGCGAGCATCGCCTCGAAATGGCGCCTGCCTGCCGGAGTCACCCGCAAGACGCGCGGCTTTTCCGCGCGCTCCACGCAGCCGCGTTCGCACCAATGCGTGAGCAACGCCGCGCCAAGCGCGCCGCCCAGATGCGCACGGCGCTCGCTCCAGTCGAGACAGGTGCAGGCAAACCGCCTGCGACGCGTGCGTTGCCCCGCCAGATCGATGCCCCAACGACGCAAGCCATCGTCGCCCGCATCGGTCGTATCCACGACGCCGTCACGCTCGATCAGCCATCCCTTCGCGAGCAGGCCGTCGAACACGCGCACCGCCAGTTCGCCAGCCATATGGTCGTAGCAGGTGCGGGCGTAGCGCAGATCGAGGGGCACTGTCCGTGCGGCACGCACGCTAGTGCGTTGCGGCGCGCTGACCTGGGCAACATTGGCCAGCGCTTCCAGCGCGGCGGCCACTTCGGGTGTCGCGATTCGGTAGTAGCGGTGTCGGCCGCGGACTTCGAGCGCCAGCAGCCCGCCTTCGGCAAGCCGCGCAAGGTGCCCGCTCGCGGCCGACGGCGAAAGCCCTGCGATGAGCGTCAATTCGCCGGCTGGACGTGCGCTGCCGTCCATGAGCGCCCATAGCATCGCAGCGCGGCCGGGATCGGCGAGCAGCGTCGCGATGCGGCTCAAGCCCGGGAAATGGCCGCTTTCGCGGGGATCGTCGGTGAACGTGGAGGTCATGGATTGCTCCGGCGTATTGCGCTGAAGGTTTCACTTTACTCGCCGACGGTATTCGATGTTTCGGGCCGGGCTGAAATGTGGAATCCGGAGTGTGGCTTACTCGAACGCACCGCGAACCCTGAGGGCTGTTGCCCAAGCGGCTAGAATCGCAGTTCATGCGGTGAAGCGAGCGAGGTGGTTTGCGATGAAAGCATGGATAGCGGCGGTGTTGGCCGCATGCCTGTGCGCGGCATGCGCGCAGGGAGGTGGCGGCAGCAGCGGCAGCGGCAGCGTCACGATGTACGGCACGATCGATACCGGCGTCACCGTTCGCAAGTAACCGCAATCGGGTGCCCTCGACGCGAATTTTGCCCCCGTATAATCGGCTCCTTTCAATATGCGCTTTCGCCGCAGCACCGGAGCCCCGATGTCAAACGTCACCGCCCCGCTCGATCGGTCCGAGACGACCTTTCGCTTCCTCGCCGAGCCGACCTCGGTCAACTTTGGCGGCAAGGTCCATGGCGGCGCGCTGATGAAATGGATCGACGAGACGGCCTATGCCTGCGCGGCGGTCTGGTCAGGCCGTTATTGCGTCACCGTGAGCGTGGGCAATATCCGCTTTCGGCGCCCGATTCTCGTCGGCAATCTCGTCGAGCTGCGCGCCCGCGTCGTCGCCACGGGCCGCACCAGCATGCACATCCATGTGACGGTGCATGCGGGCGACCCGAAAAGCGGTCAACTACGGCTCACGACCGATTGCCTCGTCGTGTTCGTGGCCGTCGATGAAAACGGCACGCCGATTCCTGTTCCGCCGTTTCTACCGTCAACGGAAGAGCAAAAACGCGTGGCGAAGTATGCGATGGACGTGAAGGCGGCGCTCGACGCGATCGTCGAACTGAAGCCCGAAGAAATGGCGCAAGGCAGGATTTGAGCGGCGCGGCGCCGACACCCTCAGCGCTCGCGCCACGCGTTGCCGTGCGCGGCGAAGCCTCAGTCGCCGCTACGCCCGACCATGTCGGCGGGCCGCACCCATGCATCGAATTGCGCTTCGCTCACGTAGCCGAGCGCCAATGCCGCGGCCTTGAGGGTCGTGCCTTCCTTGTGCGCTTTTTTCGCGATTTGTGCCGCCTTGTCGTAGCCGATGTGCGGATTGAGAGCGGTCACGAGCATCAGCGATTCGTTCAGAAGCGCATCGATGCGCGCGCGATTCGCTTCGATGCCGACCGCACAATGGTCGTTGAAGCTTTGCGCGCCGTCCGCCAGCAGCCGGATCGATTGCATGACGTTGTGCGCGATCATCGGCCGGAACACGTTGAGTTCGAAATTGCCGCTCGCGCCGCCGAAATTGATCGCGACGTCGTTGCCGAATACCTGACAGCACAGCATCGTGACGGCTTCCGACTGCGTCGGATTGACTTTGCCCGGCATGATCGAGCTGCCCGGCTCGTTCTCGGGAATCGTCAGTTCCCCGAGCCCGCAACGGGGGCCGCTCGCGAGCCAGCGAATGTCGTTGGCGATCTTCATGAGGCTCGCCGCGATGGTCTTCAACGCGCCGTGCGCGAACACGAGCGCATCGGCGGCGGCCATCACTTCGAACTTGTTCGCGGCACTGACGAACGGGAGCCCGGTCAGCCGTCCGATCGCGGCCGCGACGCGCGTGGCGAATTGCGGATGCGCATTCAGGCCGGTGCCGACGGCCGTGCCGCCTTGCGCGAGCTCGTACAGGTGCGGCAAGGTGGCCTCCAGATGCGCGATGCCGTGCTCGAGCTGCGCCACATACCCTGAGAACTCCTGGCCCAGCGTAAGCGGAGTGGCATCTTGCAGATGCGTCCGGCCGATCTTCACGATATCCGCGAATGCCTTCGCTTTCGCGTCCAGCGTTGCGCGCAGCGCGGCGAGCCGCGGCAGCAGATGCTTGACGATACCGAGCGCCGCGGCGATGTGCATGGCGGTAGGGAAGACATCGTTGGACGACTGCCCCCGATTGACATCGTCGTTCGGATGAACCTTGCGGTTCTCGCCGCGCTCGCCGCCAAGGATCTCGCTGGCGCGATTGGCGATGACTTCGTTCAGGTTCATGTTCGTTTGCGTGCCCGAGCCCGTTTGCCAGACGGCGAGCGGAAATTCTCCGGCGTGCCGGCCTTCGATGATCTCGTCGGCTGCTTGAATGATCGCGCGCGCCTTGTCTTCGGGCAGCACGCCGAGCTCGAGGTTGACTTCGGCTGCCGCGCGTTTGATCAAGGCCAGCGCATCGATGAGCTCGGGCGGCTGTTTTTCGGTGGAGATCCGGAAATTGAGCAACGAGCGTTGCGTCTGGGCGCCCCAAAGCCTGGCGCTCGGTACGGCGATTTCGCCGAATGTGTCGCGTTCCATACGTACGTCCTCGGTCATCAAGCGCTCCGTCGGTTGGACAATCGAAAATTGAAGGAAGAGTTGCATCCGGGCTGGCAGGCTGCTGCTCAGAGCTGCGAATCGATCGGCAGCAACAAGAATAGCCCTGTCAGGACATTTCGTACGAGGCCGGCCTCGGGATCGAGCGACCAACTGCGCAGGTAAGTCGTGTTGCCCGACGTTTCGTTCCCGGTCCAGACGAGGCCCGACACCGGAGCGCCGAGCGCGCGCAGATGCGCGTTTTCTTCGGGCGTGGCCAGCGTCACCCGGAAACTCGCGTCTGGCGACATGGCCCGAAGGATCAGCGAAGCGGTCGCTTGGGCCAGCTTCGGACTATCGATGAAAAGCGCGAGTTCGGTGTTCAGATGCGCGGAGCGCGGATCGAAGTTCAGCGAGCCGATGACGAGCGTGCGCCGATCGATCACATAGGCTTTCGCGTGCAGGCTCGAGCGCGAAGTCGAGCCCAGGAAAATGCGCGAGCCGTTTTGCTGCAGCGGTTGGAATTCGTAGAGCTCGACCCCGTTCTCGAGCAACGGAATGCGATAGGGACTATAGCCCGCCTGTACCGCGACCGCGTCGGTGGAGGCCATCGAATTGGTCACCACCGCTACCCGCACGCCGCGCTGCGTGAGCGAACCGAGCATGTTCACGCCCGCATCGTGCGGCACGAAGTACGGGGAAAGAATCAGCACTTCGTGCTGTGCATTTTTCAGCAGATCCGCGAGCCGGTGCATGGGCGGACTGCGGTAGCTGCCATCGTCATCGGTGACTTTACGCGGCGAATCGAAGGCAAACTGTGCCGGAGCCCATACGAGGCCGAGTTCTTTCTTCGAGATCTGCACGTCCAGCGATTCGCCGTTGAGCGGTTTTGCGCCGACCGCTTGCGCTTGCGCTCGCCAATGCGCGCGCAATGCCTCGCGAACATCGTGCAGCTCCTGGGGTGCGTAACGGTGTTTCTCGAGCGTGCCGACGGGGTAGGCGAGTGCGCTCGACCAGAAAATGTCGAAACTGCGCGAAACCTGCTGCACGATGGGGCCGGCGGCGAGTACGTCGAGATCGCGAAACTGCAGCGTCGGACTCGCGCTGAAATACTCGTCGCCGAGATTGCGCCCGCCGACGATGGCCACGGAACCATCGGCGATCATCGCCTTGTTATGCATACGTCGCGTGAAGCGGTCGATGCGCGTGAAGACGTCTTCGGTACGAGCGAAGACGCTGCTGCGGGTGCTGCCGAACGGATTGAACACGCGTACCTCGATCGACGGATGCGTCGAGAGGGCTGCCATGAGGCGCTGGCTGTCATGGAAATTGAGATCGTCGACGAGCATGCGCACGCGTACGCCGCGGTCTGCCGCGTAGAGCGCGGCGGCGAGCAGGAGCCGCCCGGTCGTATCCTCGGAGGCGATGTAGTACTGCAGATCGAGCGTTTTCGTTGCGGCGCGTGCGAGTGCGACGCGCATTTGGAGCGCATCGGTGCCATCGGTCAGCAGACGAAAGCCCGTTTGGCCGGGATGCGCCGCATCGAGCGGGGCGAGCGCTTTGCCCAGCGGTGTGTTTTGCGGGTCGGCGAGCGCGTGGCTTTCGGTGCGATGGAGCGAAGTGGCGGGCGGCAGCGTCGAACATGCAGCCAGCAGCGCGAGGGCGAAACCAAGCGTGAAGGTGAGGGCACGCCGTGCCGCCTCTCGCGCCGCGGCGCAGCGAGCGATGTCGAGGCGTGGCTGAACGGGCAACCCCGCGGGATGCGGCGCGGACCGTTTTCGCCTCGATTCGAACACGTTACAGACCCTCCGTCGCCAAGAATGGTTATTGCGCCGCAGTAAAACCGTCTGCTCTGGCACGAAAACTCATTCTATGCGCACTGCCCGCAATTCATGCAAGAAGAAGGCCCACGCGGGTAGGAGCCTGGAGTTTGGCGGATTCAGCCTTGCGTCGTTGGCTGTCGGGGCGGCGCCGCGCGCGTCATGCGGTGAAAGCGCAGTGTCATGAGAAGCGCGACGCTCGCGAGCCCGGCGGCGAGTCCCCACCACAATCCGCGCGCGCCGAGGCCGGCATGGAATGCAAGCACATAACCGGTTGGAAAGCCGACGCCCCAATAGCCGAACGCGGCGGCAAGCATGGGGATGCGCGTGTCTTTCAAGCCGCGCAAGCACCCGGAACCGATCGTCTGCATGCCGTCGACGATCTGGAAGACCGCCGCCACGCCGAGCAGCGACGCCGCGATGGCCGCCGTCGGGGCGTTGGCCGGATCGTCGAGTCGCAGGTAGAGCCCGACGATGGCGCGCGGCGCGACGATCAAGACGAGTCCGGAGAGCGACATGAACGCGATGCCGAGACCGAGCGCGACGAAGCCCGCGTGCCGCGCGGCGACAGGTTGCCCGGCGCCGAGCCAGTAGCCGACGCGAACATTGGCGGCCTGGCCGATCGCGAGGGGCACCATGAACGAAACAGAGGCCACGTTGAGCGCGATCTGATGCGCGGCGAGCTGCGTCTCGCCGAGCAGGCCGATCATGAGACCGGTGCCCAGAAAGAGCATCGACTCGACACCGTAGGTGATCGCCACCGGCCAGCCGATGCCGAAGAGCTCGCCCATGAGCGGCATGTTGGGGCGCGCGGCGCTGACGAAGTGGCGGTAGCGCCGGCGGCCGTGCAGCAAGATGACGAGCGCCAGCGCGGTGGCCCAGACGGTGATCGACGTAGCCGCCGCGGAGCCCAGCAAGCCGAGCCGCGGCAATCCGTAGGCGCCGTGAATGAGACCGTAGTTGAGCACCGCGTTGACACCGACACTGGCAATCGATATCCAGAGCAGCCGTTTGGCCGCGCCGATGGCCGGCAAGAAGGCGCGCATCATGCCGATGCCGATGAGACTGCCGAGCGATGCCCAGCGCAGCACGCCGGTGTAGGCACCGACGTCGCGCGCGAGCGCGGCCGGTTCGCCGAATGCCAGCAGGATAGGCTGGCTGAACGACAGTAGAACGAACGCCGGCACCGCGAGCAGGGCGGACAGTACGAGGCCGGTCCAATAAATATGCGGCACGCGATCGTCGGCCTGGGCGCCGCGCGCGTTGGCAACGGTGACGCTGACCGAAGTGAGCACCCCTTGCAACAGCGTCACGACGACAAAGAAGATGCCGGCGCCGAGGCCGCCGGCCGCGAGTGCGTCTGCCCCGAGCGAGCCCAGCAGGATGGTGTCGGTCACGCCCATCGCCATTTGCGAGAGCTGAGAGATTGCGAGCGGCGCCGCCAGCCGGGCTGTTTCGGCTGCGTGGCGGGAGAATGTGGGTGGCGCGCCGGCGGCGTGCGAAAGACCTGAGTGCGACATGAGAAATCGAAGGCGCAAAGCGCCAGCCAAAGCGGCTGCGATAGACGGGCGACGGATTGGGTCGAAAGAACGGAAAGCTTATTGCGTTGCGGCGTGTGTGTCGATGGATGCCCCTGTCCGCGGCAGGTGCAACGCATGGCGGCGAACGGCGGGGCGGTACCCGCGCCGCTTACAAGCGGCGCGAACGGTTCACGGCGCTTCGAGCACGGCGATCCGTGTATCGCCCAACATGACGACCTGGCCTGCGCGAATCTTGCACGTCTTGCGCAGCTCGGGGCGGCCATCGACCTTGACGGCGCCCGACGCGACGAGCATCTTCGCCGAGCCGCCGCTATCGGCCAGCCCCGTCAGCTTGAGCAGGTTGTGCAATTCGACGTATTCGCCGGTGAGCGTGAAATTGAGGTTGGCCATGGCAAATGCGCGCACCGAGGGAAGACAGGGCACGCATCATAAGCCAAGTAGCGGGGTGCGGGAATAGGACAAGTCCGATTCGCGTCGGCCGGCCCGGACGGTATTCATGCAATGCCGGGCGCGCGGGCCCGCTCCGCTAGCGCTGGCGGCGCTCCTGGGCGCGCGGCTGCTGCGCGGGTGGCATAAAGAAATTGCGCAGCCAGACTGCCATGCGCGAAAAAATGTCGTACGGCTCTTCGACAAAGATTTCGGGCTTGAGCAGGCGCAGGAATTCCATGATCTGCTGAGCTTCCTGCTTTTGGAACGAACCGTGCGCGAGCCCCAGCTTGAGCAGACCGCGTAGCTCTCCGAGTTTCTCGCGCGCGGTGCTGCCGACGCTCGTCTCGCAGGCGATCTTGGCCTCGTAGACGCGCTGGCGCAGCGATTCCGCCAGACGCCAGGCGGGCGTCTGCATTTTTTCTTCGAGCGCCAGGATGTCCTTGGCCGACGATTTGATTTGCGCCGAGAGCGGATCGACGAGCCCCGCGTCGCCGCCGGCTTCCTTGACGATGGCCGCGGCCCAGTCGCGGCAGGCTTTGGCCAGCTCCTCCGGCGTCCATTGCGAGCGGTAAGCGAATGCGAAGCCGAACTCCTCGGCTTGTCGCACGAGGATGCCGACGACGTCGGGGAATTCCTTGTCGAGCGTGCGCTTGGCCCATGCGTATTGACCGCCCTGAAGCATGCGCTGCACGGCGTGCTCGGTGAGCGGCACCATGTTGTCGAGCAGCTTCGCGCGCAGGAAATCCTCGAACGACGGCGTCGCGAATTGCGGGTCGAGCTTCAGCGACACGCGCACGAAGGCTTCGAAGTCCTTGTGCAGCGAGGCGATGGTCTCATCTCGAAGAGAAAGGGTGATCTGACCCATGGCATGTCCTGATAGCTCGTCCGTGCGTGTGCGCCGGCGCCGACGCGCGGGCGGGACATCGGCATGCCGTGCGCTTCGCCTCGCGGCCGGGTGCGGGCGCGTGCGCAATCCGCCAATTCCACGCGGCGTCGATGTACCCCAGTACGATGCGTGCAGTCCGGCTGCTGTCCGGCGCACGCGTTTCGTCTGTTTATCGGCCGCGCGAGCCGGAACTTGAGGCGGTTTTCGTGCACCGGATCAGTGCGCGACGAGCCATTGCCAGGCGAAGAACACGATGAGCCCGGCCGCGATCGTGACGAGCGGTCTGCGCGTGGTGGCCGATACGACGCAGGCGGCCAGTGCGCCGACGAGCTGCGGGTTGCGCCAGGTGAGCTCCGGCTGCCCGCCATGCGGCGCCACGGCCATCGGTACGATGATGGCCGTCAGGACGGTAACGGGCACGAAGCCGAGCGCGGTGCGCACGAGCGGCGGGAACGTAACGCGCTCGCCGAGTACGAAGAGCGTGGCCCGGATCAGGCACGTAATGACGGCCATGCCGAGGATGAGGACGACCGCGTTCATCGGGTGGCCTCCGCATGCGCCGGCCGGCGGGCCCATGGACGCGAAAGCACGACGCCGACGGCGACACCCCCCGCCACGGCCGCGAGCAACCCGAGCTTGTAGGGCCATGCGGCGCAGGCGAGGGCGAGTACGCCGGCCATCAGTGCGGCCGCGATGAAGCGCAGGGCGACGAGCTGCGGCACGACGATCGCAATGAAGGTGGCGACCATGGCGAAATCGAGGCCCATCGATTGAAGACGCGGAAACGCGGCCCCGAACAGCAGTCCGACGAGGGTCCAGATCTGCCAGTTCACGTACATGGCGACCCCGGCGCCGAGGAAGTAATGCGGGCCGATCGCCCCGGGCGGGGCGTGACGGTAGTGCGCGTAGGCGACGGCGAAGACCTCGTCGGTCAGGACTGCCGCAAGCGCCCATCGCCAGCGCGCCGGCAGCTTGGCGACATACGGTGCGAGCGTCGCGCTGTAGAGCAGGTGGCGCAGATTGACGATGAACGTGGTCGCCCATACCACGGCGAGCCCGGCATGACCGGCGATCAGGCCGAGCGCGATGAACTGGGCCGAGCCGGCGAATACCGTCAGCGACATCAGCTGGCCCTGCCACGGATGCAGCGGGCCGGAGCTCACGAGCGTGCCGAAGATGACGCCGAACGGCGCCGCCCCGACCATCATCGGGACCATGTCGCGCGCGCCGTCGGCAAATTCGTTGAGCGAAGTGCGTGGGTTCACTGCCGAATCCTCCTTTTCCCACGAGCTTAGCCGTGCGTAGGAAAAGGAGCTTGTATGTTCTTGCTCTGGGTTCTTGCCCCGGGCGCTTACGCAGGCGGCCCCGGACCGCGGCGAGGGAGCGTTCAGCTCGTCTGCCAGCGGCCCGGCGGCACGCCGAACATGCGCCGGAAGTGCCGGGTGAAGTGGCTTTGGTCCGTGAACCCGCTTGCGGCGGCGACTTCGGTGACGGGCACGCCGGCCCGCAACGGGGCGAGCGCGCGTTGCAGCCGGAGCTGGTTGCGCCATGCGTGCGGTGGCAGGCCTGTCGCGCGCGCGAACAGGCGCGCCGCGTGGAACGCGGAAAGCCCGACTTCGCTCGCGAGTTCGGTGAGGCTCAGCGATTCCGTTAGATCGGCAGCAAGCCGCGCCTGCATCGCGGCGACGCGCGGATGATCGATGCCGGCGAGTGCGGCATCGGGCCGCGCTTGCGCATGGCGCGTGACGAGCGTCGTGAACGCGTCGAGAAGGGCGATCTCGGCGGCAAGCGGATCCGCACCGTTCTCCAGCAGACGATGCGCGCGCGCAATGCGCACGGCCAGATCGGTATCGCGTATCGGCTCGAGCGGAAACCACGGCATCGCCTGCCGCTTGTTCGCAACCTGTTCGGCGAGGCGTTCGACATAGTCGATCGGCACATACAGCACACGGTAGCGCCAGCCAGCCTCGACCGCGCGCGAGCCGGTGTGAACCTCGCCCGGATTGATGACGGGTACCGTGCCGGCATCGGCGACATGATGGGCCCCGCGATAGTCGTAGCCTTCGGCGCCCGCCTCGATGACCGCCACGGTGTACGCCTCGTGCCAGTGCGGCGCGAACGTGTGCTCGCGGTACTCGGCAGTCAGCATCTCGGCTCCGGGCACGAGCGGCGTGCGCCAGTAGCGGGCTGAGTCGCGAAAGCGGGACAAAGTCATGGGCATCGATGAAAAAGCGCGCGCGAGCCGCTAAAAAGCTCGCTGGGAGGGGGCGAGCATCATCTCAAAACGGTACCACAGGTGGCGAAGGCGCATGGGACCGCCAAAGCGAAAGGCCCGCCGGATGGGCGGGCCTTTCGCTTGTCTGCGCGTGTTTGGCTCCCCGACCTGGGCTCGAACCAGGGACCTACGGATTAACAGTCCGGCGCTCTACCGACTGAGCTATCGGGGAAAAGACTGGGTGCTGAATCGAACGAGCTCGATGCAAAAGAGCCCGTCTTGAGAACGGGCTCTTCGCGTGCATTCTTTGGCTCCCCGACCTGGGCTCGAACCAGGGACCTACGGATTAACAGTCCGGCGCTCTACCGACTGAGCTATCGGGGAACAACAGCAGAGAAGCGAGATTCTATGGGGTGATGCGGGTACTGTCAATACCCCGGGGTGCTCCAAGCAGGGACTGCCATCTGGGGCAAAGCCGTGCAAGCCGCGCGAGGAGCGGGGCCTGCGGCGCCGGAGACGAACACGCCGGCGCGCGCACGAACCGGCGCATCGGGCGAGCGTTCCGACGCGTTATCGTTCGAGCTGGCTCAGCTTTTCCGTGACGTCTTTCCACTGATCGGCTTCGGGCAGTGCGCCTTTGGTCTTCGTAATGCTCGGCCAGCCTTTGGCAAGCTCGGAATTCAGTTCGATGAACTGCTGCTGATCGCCGGGGACGTCTTCCTCGGCGTAGATCGCATTCACCGGGCATTCGGCCACGCACACGGCGCAGTCGATGCATTCATCGGGATCGATCGCGAGGAAGTTGGGACCTTCGCGAAAGCAGTCGACCGGACAGACGTCCACGCAGTCGGTGTATTTGCACTTGATGCAGCTTTCGGTCACAACGTGAGTCATTCAAACTCCTGCATACGGAATATCGGGGGAAGCGGATGCCAGGCGAGCAAACGAGATATTGTAGCGTAAGGTAAAGGCCCGATCGGCCAAACCCCCCGACTCCGCTTTAGATTGATTCGTGATTAGTTTATGGCGCGCGCGGCTTCGGCTTCGTGTCCGACAGCTTCGCGCGGGCGCTCTGGCTCGACGAGCTGCTGCGGCTTCGTGCGCATGACCCGGGCAAGCAAGAGCCGGGCGCCACGGCGGCCGTCGATCGGCGCCCGGTCGCGTCCGCCGCGGGCCAGACAGCGGCGGATGCGTCAGTGTTTCGAGTTGCGCACGATGTCCGAGGCATTGCTATTCGCGGGCAAAGTAGTGCAAGAATACGGTTTCCCATCGACTGGTTCTCTGGCACGTGCGTTCCATGATCATTACCTCGCTGCTCGACACCGATCTTTACAAGTTCACGATGATGCAGGTGGTGCTGCATCATTTCCCCGCGGCGAACGTGGAATACCGGTTCCGCTGCCGTACGCCGAACGTCGATCTCACGCCGTACGTCGAAGAGATCCGCGAGGAGATCCGCCAGCTCTGCCGGGTTTCGTTCAGCGAGGACGAGCTCGACTATCTGCGCCGGATGCGCTTCATCAAAAGCGATTTCGTCGACTTTCTCGCGCTCTTTCACCTGAACGAGAAGTACATCTCGGTTTCGCCTTCCCCCAAACGCAACGGCGAGATCGACATCGGCATCAGCGGCCCCTGGTTGCACACGATTCTCTTCGAGATTCCGGTGCTGGCCATCGTGAACGAGGTCTACTTCCGCAATACGCAGCGTCAGCCCGATTACGCGATCGGTCGCGAGCGCCTGCGCGAGAAAATCGCGCTGCTCGGCGCGCGCCCCGAGTTCGCCGATTGCAAGATCGCCGATTACGGCACGCGGCGGCGCTTCTCGCGGCGCTGGCACGAAGAAGTGCTGCTCACGCTGATGAGCGGGATCGGCGAGCAGTTTGCCGGCACGAGCAACGTCTATTACGCGAAAAAGCACGGTCTCACGCCGCTCGGCACGATGGCCCACGAGTACTTGCAGGCCTGCCAGGCGCTCGGGCCGCGCCTGCGCGACTCGCAGACCTACGGTTTCGAGGTCTGGGCAAAAGAGTACCGGGGCGATCTCGGCATCGCGCTGTCGGACGTCTACGGCATGCAGGCGTTCCTGCGCGACTTCGACATGTATTTCTGCAAGCTGTTCGACGGCGCGCGCCACGATTCGGGCGATCCTTTCGAATGGGGCGAGCAGCTCCTGCGCCACTACGAGGAGAATCGCTGCGATCCGCAGACCAAGGTGCTCGTCTTCTCGGACGCGCTCGATATTCCCAAGGTGCTGCAACTCTATGAACGGTTTCGCGGACGCTGCAGGCTCGCGTTCGGCGTCGGCACCAATCTCACCAACGATCTCGGCTACAGTCCACTGCAGATCGTCATCAAGATGGTCCGCTGCAATGGCCAGCCCGTCGCGAAGCTCTCCGATTCGCCGGGCAAGAACATGTGCGACGACAAGGCCTACATCGCTTATTTGCGACAGGTCTTCGGCATCACGACACCGATCGACGTCGGTGGCGAGTAGCGCGGCGGTTCGCCGGCATCGTCGAGAATCGTCTCATTTGCGGCGCTTCGTCCGGTTCGTCCGTCGGGACGGTATATCTCGAAAAAGTCCATCGGTATAATCGGCCATTCGATGTCGCCAAGGAGAATCGTCATGGATACAACGGCTGCCCGCCGCAACATCCTCTCGCGCATACGTGCCGCGAGCGGTCGTGCGGCGCAGCCGGAGGCGGAGGAGCTCGAGGCCGCGGCCGATTATCTCGCGCGGCATCCCGCCGGGCCGCGTCCTCCGATGCCCGAGGATGCCGCCGGGCTTGTCGCGCGGTTCATCGCGGAAGCGCGTCTCATGGGCACCACCGTCGACGAAGTGGCGACGCTCGCCGAGGTCCCCGAGGCTGCCGCGCGTTATCTGACGGCGGGCGGTTTGCCGGCGCGCGCCGTTGCATGGCGGGATCTGGAGCCGCTGCCGTGGGCGCAGGCGGGGCTGTCGATCGAGTTTCGCAAACCGCAAGACGCCGATCTGATCGGTATCACCGGCTGCTTTTGCGCGACGGCTGAAACGGGCTCGCTCGCGCTGCTTTCAGGGCCCGGCATGGAGGTCTCGGCGGGCCTTCTGCCCGAGACTCATATCGCCGTCGTGTCCGCTTCGCGCATCGTTGCCGGGCATGAGGAGGCATTCGCGCTCATGCGTGCGGAGCGCGGGCAGTTGCCGCGCGCGGTCAATTTCATTTCGGGACCTTCGCGCACGGGCGATATCGAGCAAACCATCGTGCTGGGCGCGCACGGTCCCTATCGCGTTCACGCGATCGTCGTCCGGGGTGCCTGAGCGCTCCGGTACCGGGTATGCGGCAGGCCTCGCGACGCGTTGACGCGTCGGCAGGCCACGGGCGTCCTGCGCACCGCACACCGCACACCGCATCACAAGAGGAAGTCAATGAAACCACGACATGCGGCGATGCCGCGCATGCCGTTCGACGGTCGTTTTGCGATCATGCTGGTCGTGGCGCTCGCAAGCGTTGTATTGCCAGCGCCCGCTGATGCGGCAACGCTCGACGGCGCGGCGCTTTCACCCGTCTGGGCATTGCCGTTTGCCGGCATCTTGCTGTCGATCGCGATCGCTCCGCTCGTGGCACCGGCGTTATGGCATCGCCATTTCGGCAAGATCGCGGCGGCCTGGGCCGCGCTGTTCGTCGTGCCCTTCGGCTATGCGCATGGCGGCGGGGCGGCACTGGCAACCTTGGCGCATGCGCTCTTCGAGGAATATCTGCCGTTCATCGTGCTGCTGACGGCGCTTTATACGATCGCCGGCGGGATTTGCGTGCGCGGCAACCTGCACGGTTCGCCCACGACGAATACCGTCATGCTCGCGCTCGGAACTTTGCTTGCCAGCATCATGGGCACGACGGGCGCGGCGATGCTCCTCATTCGGCCGGTCTTGCGTGCGAACGACAATCGAAAGCATGTCGTCCATGTCGTCGTGTTCTTCATCTTTCTCGTCGCCAATGCGGGCGGCTCCCTTACGCCCCTCGGAGACCCGCCGCTTTTTCTCGGCTTTTTGAACGGCGTCGGTTTCTTTTGGACGACGCAGCATCTGGTGGCGCCGATGCTCGTCGTCTGCGGCCTGCTGCTCGCGCTCTTTTATGTGCTCGACAGCTACTTCTATCGGCGCGAAGGTGAGGAGCGCTCGCCGTTTCTCGATCCCTCGCCCGATACGCGGGGTCTCGTCATCGAGGGCAAAGCGAACTTCGCGCTGCTTGCGCTCGTCATCGCCGCCGTGCTGGCGAGCGGGCTTTGGCGGCCCGGCCTGGCGCTCGAAGTACTGGGTGCCCATCTCGAGCTGCAAAACGCGGCGCGCGATGTCCTGCTCGTTGCGCTGACGCTGGCGTCGCTTGCGCTCACGCCGCGCTCGGCACGGGTCGGCAACGCCTTCAACTGGGCGCCGATCGAGGAAGTCGCCAAGCTGTTCGCCGGCATCTTCGTCACCATCGCGCCCGTCATCATGATGTTGCGCGCGGGGCCGCACGGGCCGTTTGCGGCTGTCATCGATCTCGTCACCGATGCGCGCGGCCAGCCGATCGACGCCATGTACTTCTGGGCCACGGGGCTCTTGTCGTCGTTTCTCGACAATGCGCCGACCTATCTCGTGTTCTTCAATCTTGCGGGTGGCGACGCGCAGGTGCTGACGACGTCAGGCGCGACGACACTCGCGGCCATTTCAGCCGGCGCGGTGTTCATGGGCGCGATGAGCTACATTGGCAACGCACCGAATTTCATGGTGAAGTCGATGGCCGAGGCGCGCGGCGTACGCATGCCCAGCTTCTTCGCGTATCTTGCCTGGTCGGGGATCGTCCTCGTACCGGTTTTCCTGTTGACGACGTGGATGTTTTTTTGGGGGCCGTGACGAACGCGCGGCCTCAGTGACGGAGACACCCGATGCAAAAAATTCTTGTCGCGCGCCCGATCTTTCCGGAAGTCGTCGAGCGGCTCAAAGCGCATTTCGAGGTCGATTGGAACGACGGCCCCGCGCTTGCGCCTGACGAACTCGTGCGCCGGCTCGCCGACAAGGACGGCGCGCTGACGGCCGGCGACATGATCGATGCGGCCGTCCTCGCCGCCGCGCCTCGCCTGCGCGTGGTGGCCAATATGGCGGTGGGCTACAACAATTTCGATATCGCCGCATTCAACGCGGCAAACGTGCTCGCCACCAACACGCCCGATGTACTCAACGAATCGACGGCCGATTTCGGCTGGGCACTGATGATGGCGGCGGCGCGCAGAATCACGGAGAGCGAGCACTGGCTGCGCGACGGGCAATGGCAGGGCTGGCGCCATGACGGCTTTCTCGGCGTCGATATACATGGTTCGACGCTCGGGATCATCGGCATGGGACGCATCGGTCAGGCGCTCGCTCGACGCGCGCGCGGCTTCGACATGCACGTCATCTATCACAATCGCTCGCGCGTCGCGCCCGACGTCGAAGCCGAGCTTGCCGCCCAGTACCGGCCGAAGGCGGATTTGCTGCGTGAAGCCGATCACGTCGTCCTGGTCTTGCCGTACACACCTGAGAATCGCCATACCATCGGCGCGGCCGAGCTCGCGCTGATGAAACGTACGGCCACCCTGACGAATATCGCCCGCGGCGGGATCGTCGACGATGCGGCGCTCGCCGTCGCGTTGCGCGAACGGCGCATCGCGGCCGCAGGCCTCGATGTCTTCGAAGGCGAACCGGGCGTGCATCCCGGCCTGCTTGCGGTGCCGAACGTGGTGCTGACGCCGCACATTGCCAGCGCGAGCGAGACGACGCGCCGGGCGATGGCCAATCTCGCGGCGGACAATCTGATAGCGGGGCTCGGCGTCGGGCCGAATGCGACGCAGCCGCCCAATCCGATCAATCCGCAAGTGCTCGGGAAGGCGCGCTCATGACGACACTGCTTACCGTCGCGCTCGCGATCGCGGTTCTTATCCTCGCTTTTTCGCTGGCGCTGGCCCTGCGTGGTCTCACGCGGGCCACCGGCCTCGACCCGCTCGCCGAACTTGGGGAGCGCGTCGACGCCGCCGGGCAGCACCAGGCGCAGGCATATGAGCGGCTCGAACGCGAGCTGCGCTCGGAAATCGCGGAAACGGCGCGGCTGTCCCGCGTGGAACTCGGCGGCGGTTTCGCGCAGTTCCAGCAGACGCTTGCGACACAGTTGACGAGCGTCGCCGCCGTTCAGAACCAGCAGATCAACGGGTTCTCGGAGCGTCTCGCGTTGCTCATCGATACGAATGCGAAGCAACTGGAATCGATGCGCGAGAGCTTGCAACGTCAGGCGCTCCAGTCTCGCGAAGAGCAAAGCGCCACGCTCAAACGTTTTGGCGACACGCTCGCGCAGCAACTGGCGCAGCTCATGGAAGCCAACGACCGCCGTTTTGCCGAAGTACGCGCAACGCTCGAAGCGCGCCTGAAGGACATCGAAGCGAATAACGCGGCGAAGCTCGAGGAGATGCGCCGTACCGTCGATGAAAAGCTGCATGCGACGCTCGAGCAGCGCCTCGGCGAATCGTTCAAGCTCGTATCGGATCGGCTCGAGCAGGTGCACCGGGGGTTGGGCGAGATGCAGACGCTCGCGGCCGGTGTGGGCGATCTCAAGAAGGTGCTGACGAACGTCAAGACACGCGGCACCTGGGGAGAGGTCCAGCTCGAAGCGCTGCTCGAGCAGATGCTGACGGCGGATCAATACGCCAAGAACGTTGCGACGGTGCCCGGAAGCGGCGAGCGGGTCGAATTCGCGATCAAGCTGCCGGGACGATCGGAGCGCGGTAACGGCGAGGGCGCCGCGGCACCTGTCTGGCTGCCCGTCGACGCGAAGTTTCCGCGGGAAGACTACGAGCGGCTCATCGACGCGCAGGAGCGCGCCGATCCTGTGGCCGTGGAGGAGGCATCGCGCGCACTCGAGACGCGTGTGCGCAACGAGGCGCGCACGATTGCCGAAAAATATCTGGCGCCGCCGCATACGACCGATTTCGCGCTACTGTTTCTGCCCACGGAAGGGCTATACGCCGAGGTGTTGCGCCGCCCCGGGCTCACCGACTTGTTGCAGCGGGATTACCGGGTCTCGGTTGCGGGTCCCACGACGCTGAGTGCATTGCTCAACAGCCTGCAGATGGGTTTCCGTACGCTTGCGATCGAAAGACGTTCGAGCGAAGTCTGGCAGGTGCTCGGCGCAGTGAAGACCGAATTCGGCAAGTTCGGCGACGTGCTCGCAAAGACGAAATCGCAGTTGGAGACGGTGACGCGCTCGATCGAGGCGGCCGAGCGCCGTACGCGGGTCATGAGTACCAAGCTGCGCACGGTCGAAGCCTTGCCCGGAGACGAAGCGCAGGGCTTGCTCGGCGAGGCGGACTTGGGCGGGTCGGAATCGGACGCGTGAGGGCGGTCGTGACAATGGCCGTCAGGCTTCTTCCGGCACGTCCGCCAGAACGATCTCGATGCCGCCGAAACGCGAGGCCACCCAGTTATAAGCGTGGCAGGCGATCCACAGCAGTACGAAGCCGAGGATCGCGTTGAGCAGCAGCGCGCTGAAAATCGTGCTCAGTTCGACGGAACCGTACTTGATGAACGCGACGAGCATGCCGAGCAGCACGATCGGTACGCTGAAGGTGAGATAGACGAGGATGAGCGCTTTGGCGGTCTGACCGGGTGCGATCGAAAGGATTTGTTTTTTCATGTGGAGCAGGCCCCGTTGGAGACGATATTTTCGATTGGACGATTAGATCAGGCCGTCGAAGGGCACGATCTCGACTGGCATGCCGGCCGCGACGTCGCTTTGCTCGTGCGCAAGCACGATGAGGCAATTGGCTCGGCTCATCGAGCTCAAAACGCCTGAGCCTTGTGAGCCGGTCGGTGCGACGAGCCACGTGCCGTCGGCTGCGCGTGTCGCAACGCCGCGCTGATATTCGGTGCGGCCCGGGCGTTTTTTGATCGATGTCGAACTGGTCGCCCGCAACTGCAAAGGTGCGTCGACTTTCGCTCCCGACATCGCCAGCAGCGCTTCGCGCACGAATTGATAGAACGTCACCATGACGGCAACGGGGTTGCCCGGCAGGCCAAAAAAAAGCGCGGGGCGCAGATCGTCGTCCCGGTGTGTGGGCCAGAGCCGGCCGAATGCGAGCGGACGTCCGGGGCGCATCGCGAGTTGCCAGAACCCCACGTCGCCCAGCGTTTCGAACAGGCGGCGCGTGAAATCGGCATCGCCAACGGAGACGCCGCCCGAGCTCAGAACCACGTCCGCACAGGACGCGGCACTTCGCAATGCGGCTTCGAGCGCCGCCGGCTCGTCGCGTACGATGCCGAGATCGAGTGCCTCGACATTCAGGCGCGCGAGCATCGCGCCGAGCGTGTAGCGGTTGCTGTCGTAGACGCATCCCGCATCGAGCGGCTCGCCTACCGAGCGAAGTTCGTCGCCCGTCGAAAAGAAAGCGACGCGCAGCCGGCGATGCACCGCGACTTCCGCCACGCCGAGCGAAGCAAGCAGACCTACATCGGCGGCGCGGACGATACGCCCCGCACTGAGCGCGGCGCGTCCGCGCGCCAGGTCTTCGCCGGCGCGGCGGCAGTTGGCGCCTCGGGAGATCTTCTGTGCGTCGAAGGCAATGCGCTCGCCGGTGCGCACGGTTTGCTCCTGAGCGATGACCGTATCGCATCCGGCTGGAATCGGCGCGCCTGTCATGATGCGCACGCATTGACCGCGCGCCACGTGGCCAGTGAACGCATGTCCGGCCAGCGCCTGCCCGGCGACTTCGAGTTCGAGCTCCGGTGGACCGGAGGCTGGATCGGCGAGGACGGCGCCGTCGAACGCATAGCCGTCCATGGCGGCGTTGTCGTGCGACGGCACGTCGATCGGGGAAATCACATCTTCGGCCAGCACGCGGTCGAGCGAGGCGCGCAATCCAACGCGCTCCGCCGTGGCGACCGGCTGCGCCCAGCGACGCACGATGGCTTGCGCCTGCGCGACCGGCAGTGCCTGGGCGTCATGTGCGGGGACGCAGCGGGAAATGTCTTCGGAGGTGGTCATCGATGATTGGACGCGGCGATTATCTGCGATTGGCCGCGAACGTCCTTCTTTTTGGGCTAGCCCGGCCGGCGGCGCGGTGCGCGTACCGGCGGCCTGCATGCCTGGCCCGGTCCACACCTTCGATATCAGGCACGCTCGAGGTCGGCGAGCTCCTGCAAGGAGTTGGCATTGTAAAACGCGTGCTCGTCGGCAAATGCGACTTCGACGTGCCTGTGGCGCGCGTACCACGCGCGAACCTTGCGCTCCCCGGCCGCGAGCCGGGCTGAGAGGTCGTCGGCAAGCGATGTGCGCAGCAACGCGAAGACGGGGTGCAGCGTGGTTCGGCCGGTGCCGTCCCGTGTGATGACGGTGGCGATGTCCGCTGACGCGGCATCGAGCGCCTTGCCGAGACACTCGGCGAGATCGGACGGCAGGTTCGGCGCGTCGCAGGGCACCGCGAGAACGAGTGGCGTGCGCGCCGCGCGCAGTCCGGCCAGTATGCCGGCGAGCGGGCCAGGGAAGTCGCCGCTGGCGTCGCTGACGATGTTCGCTTGAAACGCCGTGCCAAGCGACGCATAGGCATCGAGGTTACGGTTTGCACTGATGAGCATCGCGCCGACCTGCGGTGCGAGGCGTCTAGCGACATGCAGCGCCAGCGGTTCGCCGCGCAGCGGCTGCAGCCCCTTGTCGAGGCCGCCCATGCGTGTACCGCGCCCGCCCGCGAGGATCAGGCCGGTGACGAGGGAGGAGGGTGAGCGCTCCATGCGAGCCATGGCGGTATCAACCGCCGATATAGGACATTTCGACGCGCGGTGCATCGTTGTCGCGGCCGGCCGGCACGCCGCTGCCTCGCAACTGCGAGTAGCGATCCTCGCGCGCTTGCCAGATACGCGCGATGGCTGTCGCAATATCGGCGTCGGACGATCCGTTGCGCACGAGCGCACGCAGGTCGTGCCCCGATGAGGCGAAAAGACAGAGGTACAGCTTGCCTTCGGTCGAGAGCCGCGCCCGTGTGCAGCTACCGCAAAAGGCCCGCGTGACGCTCGAAATGACGCCGATTTCGCCCGTGCCGTCCGCGTAACCCCAGCGTTGAGCCGTTTCGGCCGCGCTATTCGGCTCGAGAGGAACGAGCGGAAAGACTTCGCCGATTCGCGCTACGACTTCGGCCGAAGGCAGCACTTCGGTCATGTTCCAGCCGTTGGACGTACCGACGTCCATGTATTCGATGAAGCGCAGCACCACACCGGAGCCCTTGAAATGCCGGGCCATCGGGAGGATTTCACCGTCATTGGTGCCGCGTTTGACGACCATGTTGACCTTCAGCGGCGCGAGGCCGCTCGCCTCGGCGGCGGCAATGCCGTCGAGGACGGCCGACGGCGCGAAGTCGGCGTCGTTCATGCGTTTGAAGAGCGCATCGTCGAGCGCGTCGAGACTGACCGTGACGCGCGTGAGCCCGGCGTCCCTGAGCGAACGGGCTTTGCGCGCGAGCAGCGAGCCGTTCGTCGTCAGTGTCACGTCGAGCGGCCGGCCGCTGGCCGTACTCATACGCGCGAGCCGTTCGATGAGCCATTCGATGTTCTTGCGCAAAAGCGGCTCGCCGCCGGTCAGCCGGACCTTTTCGACGCCGTGGGCGACAAAAATACGCGCCAGACGCTCGATTTCCTCGAACGTCAGCAACGCGCTATGGGGCAGGAACGGGTAATCCTTGTCGAACACGGCGCGCGGCATGCAGTAGACGCAGCGGAAATTGCACCGGTCGGTGATCGATATGCGCAAATCGCGCATGGGACGGCTGCGTGCATCGGTCAGTGTCCCGCGGGGCGCGAACGCGGCGCCGGCGATATCGGGGACCGCGCTGATATCGGCGACGGGAATGATACGGCGGGACATGGTCGAATCTGGAAAAGGTCAGAAGGCCATTCTAGCCGAACCCGCAACATTCGGCCGGTTTTGCCCGGTCGGTGTTGCGGGTATCGGCGAGCCGAGAGATCCGGGCTTCGGGTCGCCGTCGGCACAAAAAAGCCCGCCTCGAGGAGGCGGGCTGGCGCGGCCGGACAACAACCGGATTCGGATTACTCGGACTTGCGCGTTTCGATCTGCTGCATCGGCGTGGTGTCGACGGGCGGCAGGGGCTTGCGCTCGCGCGGCGCTCGAGCGGGCGGAGCAATCCGCGCGGCCGCCTCCTGCGCGCTGCGCAGTTTTTCGGCGTCGGTGCTGACCCAGACGAGGCCGGCCGATTCGAGCATCGGCTGCAGGTCGCCCACCGATAGACCGTTTGCCCGCTTGGCGGGCGCGGCTGCGGATGTCGTTTCGGCCGCTGCCTGTCGCTGTGCCGGTTCTTCGGCCACGGCAGTCGGCTGAGCGGCTGCCGCGGGCGTTTCGATTGCCGGTTCGGCGTGCGTCGGCGCGAGCTTCGCGGCGACGTTCGGATCGGACAGCGCGCCGCCTGACACCGCCGACACCGGTTCGGCTGCGGCAGCTGCGGGTTGCTCGACCGCGCCGAGGGCAGCAGGGGTGGCTTCGACGGGAATGCGCTCGAGCGCAGCTTCGGCTGCGGCCGGCAGCGGCTCGGCGTGCGGTACGACCTCCGGCGCTGGCTCGGCGGCGGCAATCGGCGCCTCGGCGGGAATGGCCGGCGTCGGCTCGCGCGCCTCGACAGGCGCCGCGGGGGCTTCGGTCTCCGGCAGCGGCGTTGCGACGGGTGCTGCTTGCATCGGCACGGGGGTGACGACGGCATCGCCCGCGTGCGTTGCGGCGGCCGGCTCGGCATGAGCGGTAGCCGGCGCTTGCGGTGCGACTTCGGCCACGGCGCCCTCGGCTTCGGCGACATCGGCCGCATGCGTGACGTTCACGCCATCTTCTTCGCGCTCGCGACGCCCGCCGCGGCGGCCGCGGCGACGGCGACGACGCTCTTCTCCTTCACGGGCGGCACCGGCATCCTGCTCGGCGGCAGCGACGGGTCCTCCCGCCGTAGCCGCGGCTGAAGCTCCGGCTTCGACGACAGGCGCCTCGGGGCGCAGGACCGTCTCGGGTGCGATTTCGGTCAGCGGTTTGCGGCGCTCGCCGCGTTCCGGCCGTTCACCGCGTTCGGGCCTCTCCCGGCGCTCGCCGCGTTCTTGCCGTTCGGCGCGTGCGGTCGTTTCGGCACCTTGTTCGGTACGCTCCTGCGCGCGCTCGCGGCCATCGCGGGCCTCCCGACCTTCCCGGCCTTCGCGTTGCTCGCGCTGGCCGCGACCTTCGCGCGGCTCGCGCGGTTCGCGCGGCGGCGACTGCTCGTCGCGGCGTTGCCCCGGGGCTTGCTGGCGTGCGCCTGTCCCTTCGGCGCGTGCTGCGCCGTCTCGGCCTCCAGCGCCGCCACGACGGTTGTTCCGGCCACGCTCGCCGCCGCTACGCTCGCTGCGCTCGCGCGCGGGCTTCGGCTGTTGCACGGGTTCCGGGGTGGCGGGCGCCGGAGCAGCCGGCGCAGCGCCGAACAGTCCCTTGAGCCAGCCGAAGAATCCGCCGCCGCCTGTGCGCGCGGGTGCGATGACGGGCTGCGCGACAGGTACCGGACGGGTGGGCGCGCTCGGCGCCGGCTTCTCGGGCGTAATGCCTTTGACAGCCGCTTCCTGTTTGGGCTTGAGGTCTTCGCTGCGCTTGCTGTAACCGGTCTCCGATTCGAGCTCGCGCGCGGCTTCTTCGGCCATTTTCCATGAAGCGCGCGGATCGTCGAGGCGGGCGTCGTCATGGCGCAGGCGCTCGAGCTTGTAATGCGGCGTATCGAGATGCTTGTTCGGAATGAGGACGACGTTGACCTTGAAGCGCGACTCGATCTTGTTGATTTCCTGACGCTTCTCGTTGAGCAGAAACGCCGTGACCTCCACGGGCACCTGGCAATGAATCGCCGCGGTGTTTTCCTTCATCGCCTCTTCCTGGATGATGCGCAGCACCTGAAGGGCCGACGATTCGGTATCGCGGATGTGGCCGGTGCCGTTGCAACGCGGACAGGTGACGTGGCTACCCTCGGACAGCGCCGGGCGCAGGCGCTGGCGCGACAGCTCCATGAGGCCGAAGCGCGAAATCTTGCCCATTTGCACACGGGCGCGGTCGTGCTTGAGGGCATCCTTGAGCCGCTGTTCGACTTCGCGTTGGCTCTTGGCCGATTCCATGTCGATGAAATCGATGACGATGAGGCCGCCCAGATCGCGCAGACGCAACTGGCGGGCCACTTCGTCGGCCGCTTCGAGGTTCGTGCGCGTGGCCGTCTCCTCGATGTCCGCGCCCTTGGTGGCACGCGCCGAGTTGACGTCGATGGCGACGAGCGCCTCGGTGTGGTCGATCACGATCGCGCCGCCCGAGGGCAGCGGCACCGTGCGCGAGTACGCCGTTTCGATCTGGTGCTCTATCTGAAAACGCGAGAAGAGCGGAACGTCGTCGTGGTAGCGCTTCACCTTGCCGACGTTGTCCGGCATGACGATATCCATGAAGGCGCGGGCCTGATCGTGGATTTCGGTCGTATCGATCAGTATTTCGCCGATATCGGGCTGGAAATAGTCGCGAATCGCGCGGATGACGAGGCTCGATTCGAGGTAGATCAGCATGGGCTGGCCGGTCTGGCCGCTTTGCGAGGCGGCTTCGATCGCGCGCCACAGCTGCATCAGATAGTTCAGATCCCATTGCAGCTCTTCGGCGCTACGGCCGATGCCGGCCGTGCGCGCGATGATGCTCATGCCGTCGGGCAGTTGCAGCTGCGCCATCGTTTCGCGCAGTTCCTGGCGATCGTCGCCCTCGATTCGGCGCGACACGCCGCCGCCGCGAGGGTTGTTCGGCATGAGGACCAGATAGCGGCCGGCCAGCGAAATGAACGTGGTCAGGGCCGCGCCCTTGTTGCCGCGCTCTTCCTTTTCGACCTGGACGATCAACTCCTGACCTTCGCGCAGCGCATCCTGGATGCGTGCAGAGCGCATTTCCACGCCGTCGCGGAAGTACTGACGGGCGACCTCCTTGAACGGCAGGAAGCCGTGGCGGTCTTCGCCGTAGTTGACGAAGCAGGCTTCGAGCGACGGCTCGATCCGGGTGACGATGCCTTTGTAGATGTTGCCTTTGCGCTGTTCGCGCCCGGCGGTCTCGATATCGATATCGATGAGCTTTTGCCCATCGACGATGGCGACGCGCAGTTCTTCCTGCTGCGTCGCATTGAACAGCATGCGTTTCATTGAACGGCTCCAGAGCGGCTTGGCCGGCGAGGGCGGGCGAGGCATGGAGCCGCGACCGCATTCGCGAAGGCGCGCCGCGTCTTCGTTTTGTTGTCACAAGCACGCTGGAGCAGGAACGATGGCGGGGAGAATTGCCTGGATGGGGTTCGCTGCGGGTCCAATGGGCCGCGAACCGCCGGGCGCATGCGAACACGGCTTCAAATAACGGCGATGCACAGGGCGCGCTTTGCGTCGCAGTGCCTCGCGTGCCGCGGCTCGTGACGTGCGGCGCACGCCTGCCGGCCGGAGCGGTGCCGCGTCGTCAGCGACGCGGCACGAAGCCCGTATGACGCTCGACAGCCGCGCGGGATGTCTCGCCAGTATTGACGTCGCCAAAAGCTCCGCTCGTCGCGGAACGCTCGCGGGCGCTCGCCGTAGTTTTCGCAATCGGGAGCCTCGTGACCTACGACATCGTCCGATACCGAGGCTCGCCTGATGAATTCTTTTTTACCAACCTTCCGTTACCGTCGGAACCGGCTGCGACCGAACGCGCCTGCGGGCGCCGTCCTTGCCACTCGCCAATTCCGTGCGTGCAACTCGTTGCTACTTTTGAAAGGGCAAGCAACGCGCCCTGGGGTACCGCCAAGCAAGTAAAATAGCAGCTTCTCGCTTCGCCCCCGCGCAGCTCGCCGGATTCGCCGGCCAACACGCCGGCAGCCGCAGGCTGCTGGGGCAAATTATATTCAGAATGAATGAGTTAGGCAAAATATCCCAGAAATTGGTCGCGAGCGACCAAGTCTCGATCATACAGGTGGATGACGGCGTTGCCGGCCAGCGGATCGACAATTTTTTGCTGAAAGTCTGCAAAGGGGTGCCGAAAAGTCACATTTACCGGATCCTGCGCAGCGGGGAAGTGCGGGTCAACAAGGGGCGTGTCGACGCGAAATATCGTCTCGTCACGGGCGATCTCGTCCGCGTGCCCCCGATTCGCGTCGCGCTGAGCGAGGCGGCCGCATTCGTACCGGCGGCGCCGGCCGCCGAGTTTCCGGTGCTGTTCGAAGACGAATACCTTCTCGTCATCGACAAACCGGCCGGGGTGGCGGTGCACGGGGGCAGCGGCGTCGCGTTCGGCGTCATCGAGCAAATGCGCGAGGCGCGGCCGCTCGGCAAGTTTCTCGAACTCGTGCACCGGCTCGATCGCGAAACCTCGGGCGTGCTGATGCTCGCGAAAAAGCGTGTCGCGCTCGTCGGCTTGCACGAACAGATTCGCGAGAACCGCATGGACAAGCGCTATTACGCCTGCGCGCACGGCGAATGGGCGCCAGATTGGGGGCAGCGGCGCGCGGTCAAGGTCGCGCTCACCAAATACCTGACGGCGGACGGCGAGCGTCGCGTGCGTGTCGATCCGGATGGGCTTGCGTCACATACCGTGTTCAATCTCGTCGAGCGGTGGCCCGGATATGCGCTCGTCGAAGCGGAGCTGAAAACGGGGCGCACCCACCAGATTCGCGTGCATCTCGCGCATCTCGGCTTGCCGATCGTCGGCGATGCGAAGTACGGCGATTTTGCGCTGAACAAGGCGCTGGCGCGCGCGGACGCCCGTCCGGGGCTCAAACGCATGTTTTTGCACGCACACCGCTTGAGTCTCCTGCATCCGGTCACAGGCGAGCCGCTGACGTTCGAGGCGCCATTGCCCGCGCAATGCCGGCGTTTTCTGGATCAACTGAACGAATCGACCGACGAGGCGCGAGCCGATGGCCCGAGAACTCTTTGACCTGATCGTTTTCGATTGGGACGGCACGCTGATGGATTCCACCGCGCATATCACGCGCAGCATCCAGGCGGCCTGCCGCGATCTCGGGCTGCCCGTGCCGGCCGACGAGGCGGCGAGCTACGTGATCGGACTCGGGTTGCGCGACGCGCTGCAAATTGCGGCGCCGACGCTCGACCCGAGCGGGTATCCGCGTCTGGCCGAGCGCTACCGCTATCACTTCCTGCTCAAAGACGCGCAGATCGCCCTTTTCGATGGGGTGCGCGAGTTGCTGGAAGAGTTGCGCGATGCGGGCTATCTGCTCGCGGTGGCCACCGGCAAGAGCCGGGTCGGGCTGAATCGCGCGCTCGACGGCGCGGGCCTCTTGCGGATGTTCGACGGCACGCGTTGCGCGGACGAGACGTTCTCGAAGCCGCACCCGGGCATGCTGCATGAGTTGACGCGCGAATTGGGGCAGGATCTCGCGCGCACGGTCATGATCGGCGATACGACGCACGATCTGCAGATGGCGCAAAACGCCGGAACGGCAGGCATCGGCGTGGCTTACGGCGCGCATCGGGCCGATGCGCTCGAGGCGCTCGCGCCGCGGTTCGTGGCCGACAGCGTGGCGACGCTGGCCGCTTGGCTCAGGGAGCACGCATGAGCGACGCTCGGCCGCAGGGCGGTCGGGCCGAGGGCCCTGAGGCGGTGCGCGTGTGCGCTTCGGGCGCGCTCGTCGATGGCGGGGCGGGCGTGCGGGTTGCGGCGCGCTACGATGGCCAGGACGCGGTGGTTTTTTTCGTGCGCTTCGGCGAGGTCGTCTACGGATACCTGAATCAGTGCGCGCATGTACCGATGGAGCTCGACTGGGTCGAGGGCCAGTTCTTCGAATCGTCAGGCTTATACTTGATGTGCGCCACCCATGGCGCCATCTATGCGCCGGATAGCGGGCGCTGCGTCGGCGGGCCGTGCCGCGGCGGCCGCTTGCGGCCCGTGACGGTCGAAGAGCGCGAAACGCCCGATGGCCGGGCGGTATTCTGGCTTCCGGACGAATCGCTTCGTCCGGCTCCCGAGTAGGGTACAAAGCGGGGCCGGGCATGGGTTCCCACCGTCATTCACTTCCTTTCCTCCGCGGCGATTCATCATCGAGCATGACCGACAATTTGACTCCTGAATCCGGCGAGAACGCCGATCGCCCCTCCGGCGCCGCACCCGCGCCGCAGACGCCGCCTTCGCGCGAGCCCAACTGGGAGCGCGCCGTCCTCGAGCGCGTGGCGCTCGCCGCCGTTCGCGAGCAGCGGGCCGCGCGGCGCTGGCGGATCTTTTTCCGCTTCGCGTTTCTGTTCGTGCTGGCGCTCATCGCATTCGCCTTGTTCGACGTGCCGGGCGAAAAGGTCGCGGTGGCTGGCCGCCACACTGCGCTCGTCAGGATCGACGGCGAAATCGCCTCGGACAAGAACGCCAACGCCGAAGATGTCGCCACGTCGTTGCGCCGGGCCTTCGAAGACACGGACACGGCAGGTGTCGTGCTCCAGATCAACAGTCCCGGCGGCTCGCCCGTGCAAGCAGGCATGATCAACCGCGAGATTCGCCGTTTGCGGTCGAAATACCCGTCGATCCCGCTGTATGTCGTCGTGGGGGACATGTGCGCATCGGGCGGTTATTACATCGCCGCGGCCGCGGACAAGATCTACGTCGACCGTGCAAGTATCGTCGGCTCGATCGGCGTGTTGATGGACGGTTTCGGCTTTACAGGGTTGATGGACAAGCTGGGCATCCAGCGGCGCCTGCATACGTCGGGCGCCAACAAGGGCTTTTTCGATCCGTTCTCGCCCGAAACGCCCGCCATGAACGAACACGCGCAAGTGATGCTCGACGCGATCCACCGGCAGTTCATCGATGCCGTGCGCGAAGGCCGTGGCAAGCGGCTGCACGAGACGCCCGATCTGTTCTCGGGGCTCTTTTGGACCGGCGAAAAGAGCGTCGAGCTCGGCCTGGCGGACGGCTTTGGCGATACGGGTTACGTCGCGCGCGACGTCTTCAAGGCGCCGCGCGTCGTCGACTACACGGTGAAGGAGAGCATTTCCGATCGGATCGCGCGCAAGTTCGGCACCGCCTTCGGTGCCGCGGCCGTGCACGCGCTGGCGGGTGCCGGTGTATCGCTGCGCTGATAGCGCCGCCTTGCTCGCGGCCGGTTCAGGTCGCGAGCAGCAGAAAGATGGCGGGCCGCTTGTGCAGTTCGGGGGCACCGGCCTTTTTCCAGGCCGATACGGGCCGGCTCACGATCGTTTCGGTCTCGAGCGTCAGGTCGACGGCAACGGCGACGAGCGTGGACGGCGCGCAGCCGGCCAGTATCGCGTCGAGCAGTGCGCGATTGCGGTACGGCGTCTCGATGAATATCTGCGTTTCCCTGGCCTTGCGCGAGTGCGCTTCGAGCTCGCGCAGCTTGCGCGTTCGTTCGCCGGCATCGACCGGCAGGTATCCGTGAAAGGCGAAACGCTGACCGTCGAGGCCCGATGCCATCAGCGCAAGCAGGATCGAACTCGGTCCGACGAGCGGTACGACCTTGATGCCGCGCTCGTGCGCGCGGCGCACCAGCAGCGCACCCGGGTCCGCGACCGCGGGACACCCTGCCTCCGAGACGAGGCCCGCGTCGGCGCCCGCGAGCACGGGGGCGAGCAATTGCTCGATGCCGGCGGCCGGCGTGTTGACGTTCAGCTCGCGAATCTCGATCTCCTGTATCGGGCGCTCGGTACCGACGCGCTTCAGAAACGCGCGCGTCGTTTTCGCGTTTTCGCCGATGAAGTAGCGCAGTTGCGCGGTGCGCGCAATGACACTGGCCGGAAGGACGGTCGCGAGCGCGGTGGCGTCGCCGTCGCCCAATGCGTTCGGAATCAAATAGAGGGTGCCGCTCATTGCACACCTCGCGCGGTGCCGAAAAGCGGATAGCCGGCGGTTCGCAGCATGCGGGTGAGTGCGATCAGCGGCAGGCCGACGAGCGCAGTCGGGTCGTCGGAGTCGATGGCGTCGACGAGTGCGATGCCGAGCCCTTCGGCTTTCGCGCTGCCGGCGACATCGTATGGCGTCTCGGCAAGCAAGTAGGCCTCGAGCTCCTCTTGCGGCAAGTCGCGAAAGCGTACGCGCGTGACGACGTCCTCGATCTGGACGATGTCGCGCGCGGCGTCGAACAGCGTGAGCGCACTATGGAATTCGACGGTGCGCCCACGCATCTCTTTCAATTGAGCAAGCGCAGCCTCGTGGCCGCCGGGCTTGCCGATCTGGCGTCCGTCGAACGTGGCGACCTGATCGGAGCCGATGACGAGCATGCCGGCCGCCCCCGGCGAGTCAGGGGCATCGGCTGCGCGCGCGGCGACGGCGCGGGCCTTGGCCTCGGCGAGCCGCAGCGCCGTGGCGGCCGGTGCTTCTCCGGGATGAGGCGTTTCGTCGAGTGACGGCGCGGCCACCTCGAACGGGATGCGCAGCCGCTCGAGCAGCGCGCGGCGATAGGGCGAGCTCGAAGCGAGAATGAGGCGCGGCAGCTGGGCGGATCGAATCGACATCCGGGGTGACCTGTTAAGTATTTGACGGGAAACGGCAAAAGCATTATTCTAGCTGGCTTTTCACGGCCAGTTCGCGCCTTCGGCCGAGGAGCGTGTTCATGACTCAGCAGGCTGGTAAATCAGGCGGTGCAGGCGGCGTCGTGGATCCGCGCGCGCTCGACGTATTCGAATTCGCGCGAAGCGGGCGGCAGGCCGCTGGCGGTTTGCGGATATCGCAATTGCCGCGGTTGTCGAACGAGGTGCCGGCCGATGCCCGCGAGCGGGAGGCGTCGTTCACCTGGCAAGCCGAGGGTTCGACGCAACCGGAACTGCAGGACGACGGCAGTGAGGCCCCGCAGCCGTATTTGCGGCTGGCGGTGCACGGTTCGGCCTGGCTCGAATGTCAGCGTTGCCTCGCGCCGTACGAGCAGTCGTTCGATGTCGATGCCACTTATCGGCTCGTCGAGACCGAGGAAGAGGCCGAGGCTTATCCGCTCGATGACGATGAACTCGACGTGATCGTTGGCTCGCGCCAGTTCGATCTCGTCGATTTGATCGAAGAGGAACTGTTGCTGTCGTTGCCGCTCGTTCCCAAGCACGACGTATGTCCGCAGGTACACGAGAGCTTGAGCTCCGGAGCCGGCGGGGAATTGGCGGGCGAGGCGGGCGAGCAATCGTCGGATGAAGGCGAGGGTGGCAAAGACGGTGAAGACGGCAAGCCGAATCCGTTTGCGGCGCTCGAAGCATTGAAGCGCGACGGCGGTACGGGCGGCAATACGCACTGACCGTACCGTGCGGCGCATGAGTGGAACGCGCGGCAGCACGCGAGGGCCCGGCCTGATGGCCAGTGGCATTGCGCCTGTTGCGCTGTGTTAGAATCCCGAAAATTTTTAGGAGTTACCATGGCAGTTCAGCAAAACAAGAAGTCGCCGTCGAAGCGCGGCATGCACCGCTCGCACGATTTCCTGAATGCAGCGCCGCTCGCTGTCGAACCGAGCACGGGCGAGGTGCATCTGCGTCACCACGTCAGCCCGAATGGCTACTACCGCGGCAAGAAAGTCGTCAAGACGAAAAACGACTAATCGCGATTGGTGCGATGCTTGTCCGGCTCGGTCGCGCATCGCGTGGCCGGCGGCTTGTCGGACCGCTTGTCTGACATTTTCCCGGTTCAACGAAAAGGCGGCATTCAACTGCCGCTTTTTTGCGTCGACTGGAATGCGCGCGCTTTGCGTGCCGACTCCAGTTTCATGCACCGCGCCTGAAATTCGCCGCAGTCAATGACCATAAAGCTCACGATCGATTGCATGGGTGGCGATCACGGCCCGTCCGTGACCGTTCCCGCTGCCGTCAGCTTCGTTCGCTCGCATGCCGACGCCCACCTCGTGCTCGTCGGCCTCGAAGCCCCGATCCGCGCTCAACTGAAGAAGCTCAAGGCACAGGATCTCGACGCCCTGTCCGTCGTCGCGGCATCGGAAGTCGTCGCCATGGACGATCCCGTCGAAGTCGCGCTGCGCAAAAAGAAAGATTCGTCGATGCGCGTCGCGCTCAACCTCGTGAAAGAGGAGGCGGCGCAGGCCTGCGTGTCGGCCGGCAACACGGGCGCGCTGATGGCTGTGTCGCGTTACGTGCTGAAGACGCTCGCGGGCATCGAGCGGCCGGCGATCGCGTCGGCGCTGCCCAACCCGCATGGCTACACGATGATGCTGGACCTCGGCGCGAACGTCGATTGCGAGCCGCAGCACCTGCTGCAGTTCGCCGAAATGGGACACGCGCTCGTCTCGGCGCTCGAAGGCAAGGAGCGGCCGACGATCGGGCTGCTCAATATCGGCGAAGAGGTCATCAAGGGCAACGAAACGATCAAGCGCGCGGGCGAACTGCTGCGGGCGAGCACGCTCAACTTCTACGGCAACGTCGAAGGCAACGATATCTACAAGGGCACGACCGACGTGATCGTCTGCGACGGTTTTGTCGGCAATGTCGCGCTGAAGACGTCGGAGGGGCTCGCCCAGATGCTCTCCGAAATCATTCGCGAAGAATTTGGCCGCTCGCTGCTCACGAAATTGATGGCGTTGCTCGCGCTGCCGGTGCTGCTGCGTTTCAAAAAGCGTGTCGATCATCGGCAGTACAACGGTGCGGCGTTGCTCGGTCTGCGCGGTCTCGTGATCAAGAGCCACGGCTCGGCGGATGCCTACGCGTTTGAGTGGGCTATCAAACGGGGGTATGATGCCGTCAAAAATGGCGTCCTCGAACGCCTCGCGCGCGCGATGGAAGAAAACGCCTACCCGCTCGAGCAGGCCGCGCGCGATGCGGGCGGCGCCGGCTCCGCGAACGCTCCAGGCCGCTCGGCCGAGCCCTACGCTGCGGTATCTTCGAAAGCATAATGGCCCAATCGACAATCTATTCCCGCGTGCTCGGCACCGGCAGTTATCTGCCGGCCAACCGCGTCACGAATCAGGACCTGGCGGAGCGTCTCGCCGAGCATGGTGTGGAGACCAGCGACGAATGGATCGTCGCGCGCACGGGCATCCACGCGCGCCACTTCGCCGCGCCCGATCAAACGACTAGCGATCTCGCCCTCGCGGCATCGCTGCGCGCCATCGAAGCAGCCGATATCGATCCGCAGTCGATCGATCTCATCGTCGTGGCCACGTCCACGCCCGATTTCGTTTTTCCGAGCACGGCGTGCTTGTTGCAAAACAAGCTGCAAATCAAGAACAACGGCGCCGCGTTCGACGTCCAGGCCGTCTGCTCCGGTTTCGCGTATGCGCTTGCCACCGTCGACGCACTCATCCGCAGCGGTCAGCATCGCACGGCGCTCGTGGTCGGTGCCGAGACGTTTTCGCGCATTCTGGACTTCGACGACCGCACCACCTGCGTGCTGTTCGGCGATGGCGCCGGTGCCGTGATTCTGTCCGCATCGGAAGAGCCCGGTGTGCTCGCCAGCGCGTTGCATGCCGACGGCAGCCACGCGGACATCCTCTGTGTCCCTGGGCATGTCAACGGCGGCGCCGTGGCGGGTAACGCCTTTCTCCATATGGATGGTCAAGCCGTATTCAAGCTCGCCGTGCATGTGCTCGAAAAAGTTGCCGTGGAGGCGCTCGAGAAGGCGCATCTGTCGCCCGACCAGGTCGATTGGCTAATTCCGCACCAGGCCAATATCCGTATCATGACCAGCACGTGCCGCAAGCTGCGTCTGCCGCTGGAACGCATGGTCGTGACCGTCGGCGAGCACGGCAATACCTCCGCCGCGTCGATTCCACTCGCGCTCGACCTCGCCGTGCGCGACGGGCGCATCAAGCGCGGTCAGACGGTTCTGATCGAAGGCGTGGGCGGCGGCTTCACCTGGGGCGCGTCCGTTATCCGCTACTGACGCGGGGGGGGCCGCGGTATTCGGCTGCGGCGCTCGAACCAAGCCTCTGGCGCGCTCTGCCATGCCTCGCGCGCATCCCTTATGACCTCGGCAACTGGGGACGATATGAAATTTGCGTTTGTTTTTCCGGGACAAGGTTCTCAAGCTGTCGGCATGTTGAACGCGTTCGCCGATCGCGCGGTCGTGCGTGAGACGCTCCAGGAAGCGTCCGACGCGCTCGGGCAGGACCTCGGCAAGCTGATCGCGGACGGCCCGGCGGATGAATTGAATCTGACGACGAATACCCAGCCCGTCATGCTGAGCGCCGCCTATGCGATCTATCGTGCCTGGCGCGACGCGGGGGGGGCGGTTCCGGCAATCGTGGCGGGCCATAGTCTCGGCGAGTACACGGCGCTCGTCGCGGCCGGCGCGCTCGCCTTTCGCGATGCCGTTCCGCTCGTGCGCTTTCGCGCGCAGGCAATGCAAACGGCGGTGCCCGTCGGGGTCGGCGGCATGGCCGCCATTCTCGGTCTCGATGACGACACGGTTCGCGCGGTCTGTGCCGAAGCGGCCGCGCAAAGCGCAGGTGTCGTGGAGGCCGTGAACTTCAATGCACCGGCACAGGTCGTGATCGCCGGTCACAAGGCCGCCATCGAAAAAGCCTGTGAGCTGGCCAAAGCGAAGGGCGCAAAACGCGCATTGCCATTGCCGGTGTCCGCGCCGTTTCACTCGTCGTTGCTCAAGCCCGCTTCCGATCGGCTGCGCGAGTACCTCGCCAGCGTGGAAGTGAGCGTCCCGCAAATCCCCGTCATGAACAATGTCGATGTCGCCACGGCCATGGAGCCCGCCGCGATCAAGGATGCGCTCGTGCGCCAGGCGGCCGGACCCGTCCGCTGGGTCGAATGCGTGCAGGCGATCGCCAAGGGGGGCGCGACGCACGTCATCGAATGCGGCCCCGGCAAAGTGCTGGCCGGCCTGACGAAGCGCATCGATGGCAACCTCGTCGGCGGCGCAATCGTCGATCCGGCCTCGCTCGAAGAGACGCTCAAGCTCGTCGCCGGTTAAGCGGCGGCAGGGACGGGGCGGCGCTGCCCCGCGCGCGAGCGGCGCGTACCGTTCACCCATTTTTGCGATACAGATCCAACGTCCGGGCGCGGCATGAGCCGAGCGCCGATGCGGGCGGATTACTCGGATAGAACATGGAAAAAGCACTCGACAAACAGACCGCCCTCGTCACGGGCGCCTCGCGCGGCATCGGGCGCGCCATTGCGCTGGAGCTCGCGCGGCAAGGCGCCACGGTAATCGGCACCGCCACGAGCGAAGCCGGTGCGAAGGGCATCGACGAAGCATTTGCGGCTGCGGGCGTCGCCGGGCGCGGTGCGGTATTGGATGTGCGCGACGCGGCGGCGGTCGATGCGCTCATCGATGCCACGGTCAAGGAATTCGGTGCGCTGAACGTGCTCGTCAACAATGCAGGCATCACGCAGGATCAACTGGCCATGCGGATGAAGGACGACGAGTGGGACGCCGTGATCGACACGAACCTGAAAGCCGTCTTCCGGTTGTCGCGCGCGGTATTGCGACCGATGATGAAGGCGCGTGGCGGTCGCATCATCAATATCACCTCGGTGGTCGGCTCGGCGGGCAATCCCGGACAGGTGAACTATGCGGCGGCCAAGGCCGGCGTGGCGGGCATGACGCGTGCGCTCGCGCGCGAGATCGGCAGCCGCGGCATCACGGTCAACTGCGTGGCGCCGGGCTTCATCGACACCGACATGACGAAGGTGCTGCCCGAGGAGCAGCAAACGGCGCTCAAGACCCAGATTCCGCTCGGACGGCTCGGCAGCCCCGAAGACATCGCCCATGCGGTGGCGTTCCTGGCCTCGCCGTTCGCGGGCTACATCACGGGCACGACGCTGCACGTCAACGGCGGCATGTATATGTCGTAACCGAATTCAGGTACCATCCGCGCCTTGGTGGCTCCGACTCTAAAAGGCGCCTTCGGCGCGGCCCATCGGCTAGTCTTGCGCGCGCTTTTTTGCCAGAGCAAACCTGATAAAATGCGCGCACTTGGATTTTTGAACTTTTTTCCCTCGGAGGGGTAATGGACAACATCGAACAGCGCGTCAAGAAGATCGTCGCCGAACAACTGGGCGTCGCGGAAGCCGAAATCAAGAACGAAGCCTCGTTCGTGAATGACCTCGGCGCGGACTCGCTCGACACGGTCGAACTCGTCATGGCACTCGAAGACGAATTCGGCATGGAAATTCCCGACGAGGAAGCGGAAAAGATCACGACGGTCCAACAAGCGATCGATTACGCGCGCGCCAACGTCAAGGCCTAAGGCCTGTCGCATACTTCCCGCACTGCCCGCGTCCGACGCGCGAGTCGCATCTGATGCCTAAGCGGGTGCCGAATTCATAGCCACAGGGCTCACAGGGGCAGGTCCCTGTGGCCGCTGTGGCTTTTGCTTTTGTCATTTATGAAAAAGGGGTTATCGTGAGCCGCCGTCGTGTTGTCGTTACTGGCCTGGGGCTGGTGTCGCCTGTTGGCAATAATGTCGCCGACGGGTGGGCCAATCTGGTGGCCGGCAAGTCCGGCATCGCCACCATCACGAAGTTCGACGCTGCGAACTTCTCGACCCGCTTCGCCGGCGAAGTGAAGGGTTTCAACGTCGAGGACTACATGCCGGCCAAAGAGGCCCGCCATATGGATACGTTCATCCATTACGGCATGGCGGCCGGGGTTCAGGCGATGCAAGACAGCGGCCTCGAGGTGACGGAGGCGAACGCCGAGCGTTTCGGCGTCGTCGTCGGTTCGGGCATCGGCGGGTTGCCGCTGATCGAAGTCACGCAGACGGAGCTGCTCAATCGCGGCCCGCGGCGTATTTCGCCGTTCTTCGTGCCGGCTTCGATCATCAATATGATCTCGGGGCATCTGTCGATGAGGTTCGGCCTGAAGGGCCCGAACCTGGCGCTCGTCACCGCCTGCACGACAGGCCTGCACTGCATCGGCGAGGCTTCGCGCCTCATCGAGTACGGCGATGCCGACATCATGCTGGCGGGCGGCGCGGAAGCGACGGTCTCTCCGCTCGGCATCGGCGGCTTTGCGGCCGCGCGTGCGCTCTCGCAGCGCAACGACGATCCCGCCACGGCGAGCCGTCCGTGGGACAAGGATCGCGACGGTTTCGTGCTCGGTGAAGGCGCCGGTGTCATGGTGCTCGAGGAGTACGAGCACGCGAAGGCGCGCGGGGCGAAGATCTATGCGGAAGTCGCCGGCTACGGGATGAGTGCGGACGCTTATCACATGACGGCGCCGCTCGAAGACGGCGACGGCGCGCGCCGCTGCATGCAGGCCGCGCTGCGCAATGCCGGCGTCAATGCCGACGAAGTCAACTACGTCAACGCGCACGGCACGTCCACGCCGCTCGGCGATATCGCCGAAACGACCGGTATCAAGCGGGCGCTCGGCGAGCAGGCCAAGCGCGTGATCGTCAATTCGACGAAGTCGATGACGGGCCATCTGCTCGGCGGTTCGGGCGGGCTCGAGTCGGTCTTCACGGCGCTCGCCGTGCATCATCAGGTGTCGCCGCCGACGATCAATCTCTTCAACCAGGACCCCGAGTGCGATCTCGATTACTGCGCCAATACGGCGCGCGATGCGAAGATCGACGTGGCGCTGAAGAACTCGTTCGGGTTCGGCGGTACCAACGGTACGCTCGTGTTCAAGCGGGTGTAAGCGATCGGCGAGCCATTGGCCGATAGTCGCGCTACGCTGGCGGCGTATTCGCCGTCAGCGGTCGTTGCGTTGCGACGTTCGTCTGCACTCCTCGCGGCAACGCTCGGGTTCGCCTCGGTCGCCGCGTTCGGCCTTTATGCGATGCTGGCACCGCTCGCGGGCGCCGCTGCCGGGCTCGTACTATCCCTGGCGTGCTACGCCGCGCTGATGCTCGTGGCGCGTGCGCAGCTGTGGGGGCGGGTCGTCGCGCTCGGTATCGAGTCCGACTCGATCGCCGCCTACGATCGCCGGGGGCATACTCTTGTGCGTGGCCCCATCGTGGGCTGCACTCAGTGGGCGAACCGCCTGCTCGTCGTCGCCATCCGGCCGGAGGGGCGAACCCGGGCGGCATCGCTCGTCGTCGCAGCGGATTCGCTCGATGCCGAGACGTTCCGCTCGCTGGCCGTGCGGGCGCGCAACGCCGCGCATCACCATCTGTAAAGACAGTAACGGCCGTTACAGATGCGGCATGCCGCGTTGATGGGGACGCTACAATAGCGCTCCCGCGAAGCGCATCTTTCCAGGCAAACGGACCCATTCAGTGAGCGAAAAAGAAATTGACCAGGTGCTGGTCGAGCGCGTGCAAAAGGGCGATAAAGCCGCGTTCGAACTCCTGGTCGCCAAATACCATCGCAAGATCATTCGGCTGATCTCGCGCCTCGTGCGCGATCCCGCCGAGGTCGAGGATGTCGCTCAGGACGCGTTCATCAAGGCCTATCGTGCCTTGCCGCAATTCCGCGGCGAGTCGGCCTTCTATACCTGGCTCTACCGCATCGCGGTGAACACGGCCAAGAACTATCTGGCGACGCAAAGCCGGCGCGCCCCCACTTCGACCGAAGCTGACGCGGAAGAGGCTGAAACTTTCTCGGACGCCGATCAACTAAGGGATATCAACACGCCCGAGTCGATGTTGATGAGCAAGCAGATCGCCCAGACGGTCAACGCCGCGATGGCGCTGCTGCCGGAGGAATTGCGCGTGGCGATTACACTGCGCGAGATCGAAGGCTTGAGTTACGAGGAAATCGCCGAAATGATGGGGTGCCCGATCGGCACCGTGCGTTCGCGTATTTTTCGCGCACGCGAGGCGATTGCGGCAAAATTGCGTCCGTTGCTGGATACGCCGGAAGGAAGGCGCTGGTAGAACCGGCGCGCTTGAAGTACCGGCGTGGCGGCGGACATGGGTAGGTAGATTACGGGGTGTTTGTGAGATGGGGAGCGTCATGGGGTCGGTCTCGATGCAATCGCAAGTGGGCTCGCGCAGCGAGCATCTATCTGCCGTTGTGGATGGTGAATGGGCCGGTGGGCCCGGGCATATCGGCGAATTTCTTGCGGAGCTGAGCGGCGCCGAGCGCGCCGCGTGGTCCGAGTACCACCTCATCGGTGATGCGTTGCGCTCGGATGACCTGGCTGTGCATCCGGTCGCGAGCAGCAACTTTTTGCGCGGTTTCGCGGCCCGGCTCGAAGCCGAACCGCATGTGCTGGCACCCGCCGCGGCTGGCGCGCGTGCATCGGCGCTGCGGGCAGTGAAGCGCCGCGTGATTCCGGGGCTCGCCGTGGCCGCCGCTGCAGCGACGCTGAGCTGGATCGTGCTGCCTCAGCTGCAGCGCGCGGATGCACCGCACGCCGCAGTGCAGATGGCCGCTCAGCCTGCCCACCACGATGCCGCGCTTCAAGTGGCCGCTGCGGGCGGCCCGGCCGGCTCCGACGGCAACATCATTCGCGATGCAGGGCTCGACCAATACCTCGAGGCGCACCAGCAGTTCGCGCAGCAGCCGATGGTGCCGGGTTCGGCTCCGTTCATTCGCGCCGCCGCGATGACGACGCAAGGTCAATAAACTGATGCCGACCTCGCGAGCAGGGCGTCTTGCCGCCTCGGCGCGGCGGCGCGTCGCATTGTTTTCCGTGGCTGTGTTGTTGCCGGTGGCGCCAGGGGCATTCGCGCAGACCGGGACGGCCCCAGCCTCCGACTCCGCCACCGCGGCCGCCGTCCACGAGCGCGCCGCGGCCTGGCTCGACAGGATTCCGCGCGCGGCGCAGCAGGAAAATTACGAGGGCGTGTTCGTTTATCAGCGCGGCACGTTCGTCCAGTCTTCGCGTATCGCGCACTATGCGACGCGCGGCGACGGCGAGTTCGAGTCGCTCGAAAGCCTCGACGGCAAGCCGCGCAAACTTCTGCGCCACGACGACAGCCTCTACACGTTCGTCCCGGAACGCCATCTTTGCATCCTCGAACAGCGCCAGAACAAGGATTCGTTCCCGGCTTTGCTGAGCGAAAGTGGCCAGCAGGTGCTGGCGACTTACGAGCCGAAGCTGCTGGGCCCCGATCGGGTTGCCGGCATCGATGCGCAAGTGATCGAGCTCGACCCCAAGGACGCCTATCGCTTTGCCTACAAGTTCTGGACCGATGCGAAGACGGGGCTTTTGCTGCGGGCCCAGACGCTCGACGCGAGCGCGCAGGTCCTCGAGCAGATATCGTTCACGCAGTTGCGCATCGGCGTACCGGTCAACAAGGCGCCGATTGCGGCGGGCATCCGTAATACGGCGGGCTGGACGCTCGTTCGCCCCCCGTTGCAGCCCGTCGATATGGAGGCGCAAGGCTGGCGGTTCGGTCCCGAAGTACCGGGTTTTCGCAAGATTCGCGAGTTGCGGCGGCCGATGGCGGCCCGCGAAGCCGGCGCGCCGCCGATTCCGGTCGATCAGGCAGTGTTTTCGGATGGCCTCGCGACGGTGTCCGTTTTCGTCGAACCGGTCGAGAAAAGCTCGCGCAAGGAGGGAGCCGGCGCGAGCGGCGCGACGCATGTGCTCGTCACGCGGCACGGGGATTACTGGATCACCTTGCTCGGCGAGGTTCCGCAAGGCACACTGCAGCTCTTTGCCTCTGCCATAAAATACCCGGGCAAGTAACACTTCGGTCGATCCCTTTATGACGATTCATTCGGTGCGCAACTTTCTCGCGGCCGCGGCGATGCTCGCGTGCCTGCCGCTCATTTCGCCTGCGGCAGCGGCCTCGCCGGCGGCCAATCTGCCCGATTTCACGGATCTCGTCGACAAGGTCGGGCCGGCCGTCGTCAATATCCGCACGACCGCGCGCGTGTCGAGTTCGCCGACTCAGCGGGCGCTGCCCCCCGGCGCCGACGAAGGCGACATGTCCGAGTTCTTCCGGCGCTTCTTCGGCATTCCGTTGCCCAATACGCCCAATACGCCGAACGCACCCAACGCACCGCGCGACCGGGGCGACCGGGGCGACAACGGCGGTGGCCAGGACGGCTCCGACAACGGCGATTCCGAACAAAGCGCGGGCGTGGGTTCGGGGTTCATTCTGTCGGCCGACGGCTACGTGATGACGAACGCGCACGTCGTGGACGACGCGGACACCATCTATGTCACGCTGACGGACAAGCGCGAGTTCAAGGCCAAGCTGATCGGCGCCGACGATCGGACGGACGTGGCCGTCGTGAAAATCAGCGCCGCGAATCTGCCGACGGTGACGATCGGGGATTCGAACAAGGTCCGCGTCGGGGAGTGGGTCGTCGCGATCGGCTCGCCGTTCGGCCTCGACAACACGGTGACGGCCGGCATCGTCAGCGCAAAGGGACGCGACACGGGCGACTACCTGCCGTTCATCCAGACCGACGTTGCGGTCAATCCCGGCAACTCGGGTGGCCCGCTCATCGACATGCAGGGGCAGGTGATCGGTATCAATTCGCAGATCTATAGCCGAACCGGCGGCTTCATGGGCATCTCGTTCGCGATTCCGATCGACGAAGCGATGCGTGTGGCGGAACAGCTCAAGACAACGGGCAAGGTGGTGCGCGGACGTATCGCGGTGGCCATCGGCCAGGTCACGAAGGATGTCGCCGATTCGCTCGGGCTGCCGAAGGCGGGCGGCGCGCTGGTGAGCAGCGTCGAGCCGGGCGGGCCGGCGGACAAGGCGGGCATCCAGCCCGGCGACATCATCCTCAAGTTCAACGGCGTACCCGTCGAGGCGGAAACCGACCTGCCGCGCATGGTCGGCGATACGAAGCCCGGCACCAAGTCGACGGTCACGATCTGGCGCAAGGGCCACACGACCGAGCTGCCTGTCGTGGTCGCCGAGACGCCCACCGATAAAACGGTCAAAACCACGGAGCGTCGCGCGCCGCCGCCGAAAGCGCGGCCGCGCAACCTGCTTGGCGTCACGGTGGCCGACCTGCCGGCCGATCAGCAAAAGGCGCTCAAGCTGCATAACGGCGGCGTGGAAGTGCAGAGCGTCGAAGGCCCGGCCGCGCGCGTCGGACTGCAAAAAGGCGACATCATCTTGCGCATCGGCGATACGGACATCGCGACGGCGAAAGATTTCGATCAGGCCGTGGCGCATCTCGATCCGCAAAAGACGGTAGCGGTGCTCGTGCGGCGCGGGGACAACACACAGTTCGTGCCGATGCGCCCTCGCGCGGCGCCGGCTCAGAAGTGACGGGCGGCCCGCGGCTGACGCTGTATGGACGGGCCTGGTGTCATCTGTGCGACGACATGCTCGCGGCCCTTGCACCGCTTGCCGCCGAGTTCGGCGCGCAGGTCGACGTGATTGATATCGACAGCGATCCCGGACTCGAAGCGCGCTATGACGTACTGGTGCCGGTGCTCGTGCATGACGGCGTCGAGCTTTGCCATCACCGGCTCGATGCGGCACGGGTGCGCACGGCGCTCGCCGCAACGCGTACTCCACGATGAGCATCGGCGCGGGCACGGCACGCGCGCCCAGCAGCGTTTGTGCCATGCTTGTCGCCGAAATCCCCCGTCGGACGGCCATTTCAGCTAAAATAGCCCGGTTTTTCACGTACTTACGAGGCGTGCTCCGCGGTTGTCCGAGCGCGCCTTTTTTGCTTGATCGGCACTGAATGGATCATATTCGTAATTTCTCGATCATTGCGCACATCGACCATGGCAAGTCGACGCTCGCCGATCGCATCATCCAAATCTGCGGCGGCTTGTCCGACCGTGAAATGGAATCGCAAGTGCTCGATTCGATGGACCTCGAACGCGAGCGCGGCATCACCATCAAGGCTCAGACCGCGGCGCTCAGCTATCGCGCGCGCGACGGCAAGGTCTATAACCTGAATCTGATCGACACGCCGGGCCACGTCGACTTTTCCTACGAGGTGAGCCGCTCGCTGTCCGCTTGCGAGGGCGCACTGCTCGTCGTCGACGCGAGCCAGGGCGTCGAGGCCCAGACCGTCGCGAATTGCTACACGGCGATCGAACTCGGCGTCGAAGTCGTGCCCGTGCTCAACAAGATCGACTTGCCGGCGGCCAACCCCGAGAACGCGATTGCCGAAATCGAGGACGTGATCGGCATCGATGCGACCGATGCGGTGCGGTGCAGTGCCAAGACGGGGCTCGGCGTCGAAGACGTGCTCGAGGCCCTCATCGCGAAAGTGCCGGCCCCGAAGGGCGACCCGTCCGCGCCGTTGCAAGCCCTCATCATCGATTCATGGTTCGACAACTATGTCGGCGTCGTCATGCTCGTGCGCATCGTCAACGGCACGTTGCGCCCGAAGGACAAGATCAAGCTGATGGCGACCGATGCGCAATTTCCGGTCGAACACATCGGTGTGTTCACGCCCAAGTCGAAGAACCTCGAATCGCTTTCGGCCGGGCAGGTCGGTTTCATCATCGCGGGGATCAAGGAACTGACGGCCGCGAAGGTCGGCGATACGGTCACGCTCGCGGCGAAGCCGGCCCCTGCGCCGCTGCCTGGGTTCAAGGAAGTCAAGCCACAGGTCTTCGCCGGGCTTTACCCCGTCGAAGCGAATCAGTACGACGCGCTGCGCGAATCGCTCGAAAAGCTCAAGCTCAACGACGCATCGTTGCAATACGAGCCCGAGGTTTCGCAAGCGCTCGGCTTCGGTTTTCGCTGCGGCTTTCTCGGCCTGCTCCATATGGAGATCGTGCAGGAGCGGCTCGAGCGCGAATTCGACATGGATCTCATCACGACCGCCCCGACGGTCGTCTATGAAGTCGTGCAGCGCGACGGTACGACGATGATGGTCGAAAATCCCGCGAAGATGCCCGACCCGTCGAAAGTCGAAGAGATTCGCGAGCCCATCGTCACTGTGAACCTCTATATGCCGCAGGACTATGTCGGCTCGGTCATCACGTTGTGCACGCAAAAGCGCGGCTCGCAGATCAACATGCAGTATCACGGCCGGCAGGTGCAGCTCACCTACGAAATTCCGATGGCCGAGATCGTGCTCGACTTCTTCGATCGCCTGAAATCCGTCTCGCGCGGCTACGCGTCGATGGATTACGAATTCAAGGAGTATCGCGCGTCCGATGTCGTCAAGGTCGACATGCTGATCAACGGCGACAAGGTCGATGCGCTTTCGGTGATCGTGCACCGCTCGCAGTCGCAGTATCGCGGGCGCGAAGTGGCGGCCAAGATGCGCGAGATCATTCCGCGTCAAATGTACGATGTGGCCATTCAGGCGGCCATTGGCGCGCATATCGTTGCGCGCGAAAATATCAAGGCATTGCGCAAGAACGTGCTCGCGAAGTGTTACGGCGGCGACATCACGCGCAAGAAGAAGCTCCTCGAAAAGCAAAAAGAAGGCAAGAAGCGAATGAAGCAGGTCGGGTCGGTCGAGATCCCGCAGGAGGCTTTTCTCGCAATCTTGCGCGTGGAAGACAAATAACAAAGGATCCCGACTTTCATGAATTTTGCACTGATTCTTTTTGTGCTGGTCATTTTGACTGGCGTGGCCTGGGTTGCCGACAAACTGATCTTTCTGCCGCAGCGGCGGCGCGCGGCCGATGCCGCGGTAGCCGAGTTCGATCGCCAGCAAGCCCGCGTCGGCGAGCGCTTCGCCGACGAAAACGCTCCGCAGACCCGTGCGCGGCTGCGCGAAGAAAAGCTGCGCCAGCCCTGGTGGCTCGAATACACGGCAAGCTTTTTCCCGGTGATCCTCGTCGTGTTCCTCGTGCGCTCGTTCGTCGTCGAGCCGTTCAAGATTCCATCGGGTTCGATGGTGCCGACGCTGCTCGTCGGCGATTTCATCCTCGTCAATAAATACGAGTACGGTCTGCGGTTGCCGATCGTCAATACGAAGATCACGGCGGGGCGGCCGCTCGCACGCGGCGATGTCGTCGTGTTCCGCTATCCGAAGGACGAGTCGGTCGACTACATCAAGCGCGCGATCGGCCTGCCCGGCGACGTTGTCGCCTACCAGGACAAGAAACTCACGATCAACGGCCAGCCGGTGCCCGAGACGCCGCTGCCCGATTATTTCGATGAAGAGCGCATCGGTTACGCCAAGCGGTTCGAAGAGTCGTTCGGCTCGCGCAAGAACGCGATTCTGAACAATCCGGCGGTGCCGCCTTTCGTCATCGGCGCCGAGGACTTCCCGTATCGCGACAACTGCACCTACAACAGCCGCGGCGTCATCTGCAAGGTGCCGCCCGGACATTACTTCATGATGGGGGACAACCGCGATAACAGCGCCGACAGCCGCTATTGGGGTTTCGTGCCCGATGCCAACATCGTGGGCCGTGCGTTCTTCATCTGGATGAACTTCAGCAATCTGAAACGCATCGGCTCGTTCGAGTGATTACGAGGCCGGGCATCGCCGGCCCCGCCGTTTCGTTCTCACTCTCGCTCGACACCGCGCCTCGCATTCAATCGTGGCGTCGGATCGTTTTCGACGCCACTCGCGTTACGCTTTGCGCGCACCAACCACGCCCAATCGACCGGGCTGACGTGCGCGTTATACTCTGCACATGCCGCTATCTCCGCTGGAAAGCCGGTTGCGCTACGAATTTCGCAATGCGGAATTATTGCGCCAGGCGTTAACTCATCGCAGTCACAGTGCCTCGCACAACGAACGGCTCGAATTTTTGGGCGATTCCGTTCTAAATTGCGCGGTGGCCGCACTATTGTTTCAGCGATTCGGCAAATTGGACGAAGGCGATCTTTCCCGCGTGCGAGCCAACCTCGTCAAACAGCAGTCGCTATACGAGATTGCTCAGGCCCTTAATATCGCGGACAGCCTCCGGCTTGGCGAGGGAGAACTGAGAAGCGGCGGTTTCAGGCGCCCTTCCATCCTTGCGGACGCGTTCGAGGCAATTCTCGGTGCCATCTTCCTGGACGGCGGTTTCGAGGCCGCCCAGACGGTCATCAAGCGTCTGTACGTGCCGATTCTCGATCACATCGACCCGCGCACGCTCGGCAAGGATTCGAAGACGCTGCTGCAGGAGTACCTGCAAGGCCACAAGATCGCGCTGCCGACATACACCGTCGTGGCTACCCACGGTGCCGCCCACAACCAGCAGTTCGAAGTCGAATGCACGGTGCCGAAGCTCGAGGTGAAGGTCTCGGGGTCCGGTGCAAGCCGGCGTGCGGCCGAGCAGGCCGCGGCGAAAAAGGCGCTCGACGAAGTGCTGGCTCTGATGCCGGCCATGGGCGTGAAGACGAAGCGCTCGCGCGGCGCGCGTACGGCCAAGCAGGGTGAGCCCGAGGTCGTGCCGGGCGTGAAGGGCGTGCAGGCTGCGCTCGATCTGCGAGCGCCCGAGCGAAAGGACAAAGCGGCGCGCGGCGAAGCCAGGGCCGCCACGGCGGACGCCGAATCGGCCGAGCGCGCGCCAGCCGTGCCGCCGGCGATGATCCGCGCGGCACACGTCGAGCACAAGCCCGCTTCGCGCGGACAAGGCGAGGCGCCGGCCAAGCCGGCGGAGGTGGCGGCCAAGGCGGACGCTTCGAACGTCGCGCCGGACGCGGCCGCCGGTGGCGATACGGAACTCGTCTCCGACATCGCCGGCGGTGCCCGGCCGCACGCGGCCGAACCCGATCATCCATGAGCGAAACCGTGCGTTCGTCGCCCCGAGCGAACGACGCACCCCTATCCGAACCGGCAGCCAGCCACATGAACGACCCCCTCTCCACCGGTTTTCGCTGCGGCATGATCGCGATCGTCGGCCGTCCGAACGTCGGCAAATCGACGCTGATGAACGCACTCGTCGGCCAGAAGATCAGCATCACGTCGCGCAAGGCGCAAACGACGCGCCATCGCATCACGGGTATCCATACGTTTGACGATGCTCAGTACATCTTTGTCGATACGCCGGGGTTCCAGACCCAGCACAGCGGTGCGCTGAACCGTTCGCTGAACCGTGCCGTGACGTCGACGCTCACTTCGGTCGATGCGATCCTGTTCGTCATCGAAGCCGGGCGCTTCGGTCCCGACGACCAGCGGGTACTCGATTTGATTCCGCCGTCGGTGCCGACGCTGCTGATCGCCAACAAGCTGGACCGTGTGGGCGACAAGAAAACGCTGTTCCCGTTTTTTCAGAAAATGGGCGCATTGCGCGATTTCAAAGAGATCGTTCCGCTCTCGGCCAAGCATACTGACGACATCACGCGATTGCTCGCGACGATCAAGCCGTATCTGCCGCAAGGCGAGCCGATCTATGGCGAGGACGATCTGACCGATCGCAGCGAGCGCTTCCTGGCCGCGGAGATTCTGCGCGAAAAGGTGTTTCGCTGGACGGGGGACGAACTGCCTTACACGAGCACGGTGCTCATCGAAAAATTCGAGACCGAGGGCCGTCTGCGTCGCGTGTTCGCGACGATTCTCGTCGACCGCGATTCGCACAAGGCGATGATCATCGGTCAGAAGGGCGCGAAGCTCAAGCAGATCAGCACCGAGGCGCGCCTGGACATGGAAAAACTGTTCGACGGGCCCGTCTACCTCGAGACTTTCATCAAGGTGAAGAGCGGGTGGGCCGATAACGAAGCCGGGCTGCGTGCCTATGGGTACGAATGACACGTGCGTGAGCGAATCGGCCCTCGGGCCGGGTGACGCGGACGGACAATCTGGCCACGGTGAACCCGAGGGCGGCAGCGCACCGACCAACGCCCCGCCGCGCCGGCGCGCCCGGCGTCAGGGCAGCCAGGCGCACGGGGAGGCCCGCGCTAACACCCGTACATCCGCGCGTGCGTCCGAATACCGCATCGCGGAGCAGCCGGCATTCGTCCTGCACAGCTATCCCTATCGCGAAACGAGTCTCGTCATCGATGTGTTTTCGCGCGATCATGGCCGGCTCGCGCTCGTGGCGAAGGGCGCGAAGCGTCCACATTCGGCATTGCGCGGCGTGCTTCAGACGTTCCAGCCGCTTTCCATGTCGTGGTCGGGCAAATCCGAAATGCGTACGCTGACGGGCGCCGAATGGGTGGGCGGCATGCTGCCGCTTTCCGGCGACGCACTGTTGTGCGGCTTTTACGTCAACGAATTGCTCGTCAAGTTCTGCGCGCGCGAAGACTCGCATCCCCAGCTTTTCCATCACTACGTGGTCACGCTCACCCGGCTTGCGCACGATGAGCCGGCTGTGCAGGTGCTCCGTTCGTTCGAGCGGGTCCTGCTGCGCGAAACCGGCTATGCGATGGCCCTCGATCGCACGACCGCGCGCCGTGCGGTCGACGCCGCGGGCCGCTATGTCTTCGATCCCGAACGCGGCGTGTGCGAAGCGTCGCCCGATATGCCTGCCCACTGGCCCGTCGTTGCAGGACAGACGTTGCTCGATATGGAAAACGACGATTACCATCGCGTGCAGACTGTCGCGCAAAGCAAGACGCTCATGCGCTTTTTGCTCAACACCTATCTTGGCGGCGCACCGCTTGCGACGCGCCAGATCCTGATCGACCTCCAGAATCTATGAGCTTTTTTCTTACGTCACCCCACGTGATCGATCTCGGTGTCAACATCGATCACGTTGCCACGCTGCGCAACGTGCGCGGCACGTCCTATCCCGATCCGATCGAGGCTGCGCTGCTGGCCGAGCATGCCGGTGCGGACGCGATCACGCTGCATCTGCGCGAGGATCGCCGCCACATCCGCGACGCCGACGTCCGTGCATTGCATTCGCAGCTCACTACGCGGATGAACCTCGAGTGTGCCGTGACACAGGAGATGCTCGACATCGCGTGCGACGTCCGCCCGCACGATGTCTGTCTCGTGCCCGAAAAGCGTGCCGAGCTCACGACCGAGGGCGGGCTCGATGTCGCCGGCCATCTGGAAGCCGTGCGTTCGGCCTGCCGCCAACTGGCCGATGCGGGTGCGCGCGTGTCGCTTTTCATCGATGCGGACGAAGCGCAGATTCGCGCCGCTCACGATGCCGGCGCGCCCGTCATCGAGCTGCACACGGGGCGCTATGCCGATGCGCATGACGAGCGCGAGCAACGCGCGGAGTACGAGCGGATCGTGCGCTGCGTTGCGCTTGGCGCGTCGCTCGGTCTGAAGGTCAACGCCGGCCACGGACTGCACTACACGAACGTTCAGCAGATCGCGGCGATCGAGGGCATCGTCGAGCTCAACATCGGGCATGCGATCGTCGCGCGCGCCGTGTTCACGGGATGGGAAAACGCTGTGCGCGAGATGAAAGCCATCATGGTAGCCGCGCGGCTCGCGGCCACGCACTGATTGGCCTTCGGGGCAAGCTGCAAGGACGAAAAAAACGCATGGCGATCTACGGCATCGGCACGGATCTCATCCAGGTAAGCCGCGTCGCGGCGGTGATGATGCGCACGAATGGGCGCTTCGCGGAAAAAGTATTGGGCCCGGACGAATTGCGTGTCTATCATGCCAGGCGCGCTCGCTCGGAAGCTCGGGGGCTGGCTTATCTGGCGACGCGTTTTTCGGCGAAAGAGGCTTTTTCCAAGGCAATCGGGCTCGGCATGCACTGGCCGATGACCTGGCGCGCGTTGCAAACACTGAACGAGGCGAGCGGCAAGCCGTTCGTCGTCGCGTCGGGAGAGCTCGCCGCGTGGCTCGCCGAGCGCGGTATCAGCGCGAGCGTGACCCTCAGCGATGAACGCGACTATGCCGTTTCCTTCGTCGTCGCCGAAACGGGTGCCCCGGCGGACTGAACGCACCGCACGCTGTCCTCTCCTTATTTTTTCGCAACGGATCTCAATCGATGAAGCGGATTCCCGGGCCTGTCATGCTCGATGTCGAGAGCACGGTACTCAACGAAAACGATGTACGACGTCTCTCGCACCCGATGACGGGCGGCGTCATCCTGTTTGCCCGCCACTTCGAGGACCGCGCGCAACTGAAGGCGCTGACCGACGCCATCCACGCCGTGCGCGAGGAGCTCATCATCGCGGTCGATCATGAAGGCGGGCGCGTGCAGCGCTTTCGCACCGATGGTTTTACGGTGCTGCCGCCCATGCGCCGGCTGGGCGAACTCTGGGACAAGGACGTGCTACTGGCGACGAAGGTCGCGACCGCGACGGGCTATATCCTGGCGTCCGAATTGCGCGCTTGCGGCGTGGACCTCAGCTTCACGCCTGTGCTCGATCTCGACTACGGTCATTCGCAGGTGATCGGCGACCGCGCGTTTCACCGCGATCCGCGCGTCGTAACCTTGCTCGCCAAGAGTCTGAGCCACGGCCTCGCGCTGGCGGGCATGAGCAACTGCGGCAAGCACTTCCCCGGGCATGGGTTCGCGACGGCCGATTCGCACGTGGCGTTGCCGAGCGACGATCGTCCGCTCGATACGATCCTGCGTGACGACGCGGCACCCTATGGCTGGCTCGATCTCGCGCTCGGTTCGGTCATCCCGGCACACGTGATTTATACGCAAGTGGATGACAAGCCGGCCGGCTTCTCGCGCATCTGGCTCGAAGAAATCTTGCGCGGCAAGCTGGGCTTCACCGGTGCCATTTTCAGCGACGATCTGTCGATGGAGGCCGCGCGCGCGGGCGGTACGTTGACGCAAGCGGCCGCGGCGGCGCTGGCAGCGGGCTGCGACATGGTGCTCATCTGCAACCAGCCGCAAGCAGCCGAGACGGTGCTCGAGGAGCTCAGGTATGCGCCGTCGAAGGAATCGGGGCGCAGGATCGGTCAATTGCGCGGGCGCGGCAAGCCGCCCCGATGGGGCAAGCTCGTCGCGCGCGCCGACTATCAGGCCGCGCAAAGGCTGCTGCGCAGCACGTTGGGCTGACGCGACCCCGGCGGGCCGCGGCCTGATGCTCGGTTCAAGCCATCTTCATGCGCTGCAGCTTGTTGTAGAGCGTCTTCGGGCTGATGCCGAGCAGTGTCGCCGCGCGGTGGCGCGTGCCGCCGACCGCATCGAGTGTCGCGCGAATCAGCAAATCCTCGACATCCGAAAGCGGCGTGCCGACCGTCACCTGAACGCTGCCGCCGTTCAAACGCCGGCCGCCGATCGTGGCGGCCTCGTCGGCGCGCAGTGTGTCGACGATATCGTCCGAGACGTTGTAGGCGCGCCGCACGCGCTCATGGAGCTCGCGCACATTCCCCGGCCAGTCGTAACTGAGACATTCACGCATGAGGTTCGGCCCGATGCGCTTGTTGACGGTGGCGAGCCCGCTTGCGTTGATTTCGCGGTTGAGATCGTCGACGAGGGCTTCCGCCAGTAGCACCGCATCGTCGTCGCGCTCACGCAACGGCGGCAGCGCCACGGAAGCCGCATCGAGTCGCAGCCAAAGGTCCTCTCGCAAGACGCCTGCGTTGACCGCTTCGCGAGGCGGTTTGCGCATCGTCGCGACGATCCGGCAATCGAGACTGATCGGATTCGCGCCGCCGACACGCGTATAGGTTTGCGAATCCAGCGCACGAACGAGCGTTTCTTGCTGCGCGAGCGGCAGCTCGGCGATCTCGTCCAGAAACAGCGTCCCGCCGGCCGCCTGCTCGAACAGCCCCGGCTCGCGGCGCTCTGCGCCGATACCGGGCTCCTGGCCGAGCAGGATGCTATCGAGCGGCCGATCGTTGTCGGTGTCGCGCGCGAAGCCGCGGCAATCGAAGACCACGAACGGACCCTTGCGACGCCGGCTCATCTCGTGCAGCGTGCGGGCCGCCACTTCCTTTCCGGCTCCGGCTTCGCCGGCAATCAGTACCGCGCTTTCGGTGGGTGCGAGGCGCTCGATCGAATCGTAGACGTGCTGAATCGCATTGCTACGTCCTATCATCGGACCGAAGCGGCCGAGCCGGCGCAACTTCGCACGCAATGCCTGGACTTCCTCGGTGAGCTCGTAGGGCCGCGGAATGCGTGCAAGCAGGCTGCGCAGGCGCGGGATGTTGACGGGCTTGAGCAGGTAATCCCAAATGCCGTGGCGCAGCCCTTCGATCGCGCTTTCGACCGTCGCATTGCCGGTCATCACGATCACCGGCAGTACGCCATCCGGCTGGGCGGGCAGGTGCGAAAGGAGATCGAGGCCGCTGCCGTCGGGCAGGTTCAGATCGATGAGCACGACATCGGGAATGAAGCGGCTCAACGCGGCCCGCGCTTCGGCGAGCGAGACGGCGGTGTCGACGGAAAATCCGTCTGCTGCGACGATCGCGGACAGGCCGGACAGGCTGTTGGGATCGTCTTCGACAATCAGAGCATGTGGCATTGCGGGCGGCAATCAATCAATTCAAGGGAGCGGCTCGCCCGGCGGACCGGGCCGGGAGTGGGCCGGGGCTTGGCCGGCGGGCGAAAACGTGAGCCGAAGCGGCAATCATTGCGACAAGCAGGTTTCACGCCATAAAAGTTTTTGCTTTCAAAACAGCGGGCTAGCAAAAAACGCCAGGCATCGCTGCGGGTTTGTCGGGCCAGGGACGGAAAAAACGACCGGTAAAGTTTTCTCAACCATACACCACTCATACGAAAAAAAAAGCGCCCCGATGGGGCGCCCGGTTCGGCAGGGTGCTTGCCCTTACTTTTCTTTCAAACTGCTTACGCGCGGCTGCGATATTCGTGCGTGCGCGTGTCGATTTCGATTTTGTCGCCGATGTTGCAAAAGAGCGGGACTTGCAGCTCGAAGCCGGTATTGATCTTGGCCGTCTTGAGGACCTTGCCCGACGACGTATCGCCCTTCACAGCCGGTTCCGTGTAGATGATTTCGCGCACGACCGTGGTCGGCAGTTCGACGGAGATCGCCTTTTCGTTGTAGAACACGACTTCGCAGACCATGCCTTCCTGGAGATAGTTGAGCGCATCGCCCATCATCTCTTTTTCGACTTCGTACTGGTTGTAGTCGGCGTCCATGAACACGTACATCGGGTCGGCAAAGTACGAGTAGGTCACTTCCTTGCGGTCGAGCACGACGACGTCGAACTTGTCGTCCGCCTTGTAGACCGTTTCCATGCCCGCGCCGGTCAGCAGGTTCTTGAACTTCATCTTGACGACGGCGGCATTGCGGCCCGATTTGTTGTATTCGGCTTTCTGGACGACCATGGCATCGCTGCCGATCATCACGACGTTGCCCGTGCGGAGTTCTTGTGCGATCTTCATAAAAAACACTGTCCTTGCGAATGAGGTTTCCTGTTGCTCAACGGCATCGATCGCTTGAAGACATCGCTTGAAAACGCCAGACCGCCGTTGGAGATAACCGCTTATTTTAACTGGCTTTTTGCAAACTGCGCTAGGTTTGATGCGAGATCGCCGAGCGTCGCGAGCTCATCGGCCCAACTGGCGGCGCGCGCATAAAAGGCCTCCCGGTGGGACCAGAAGTCCGCCCAGTCGGGCGTGCCGGCCCCGTTCCAGGCGTGCCAGAAGCGATCCATCGCCGCGCGAGCCGGGGCGGGCAGCGGGGCCGCATAGTGGGCGAGCGCGGCATCGAGCTTCGGCAGATGGGCGGCGTCGGCTTGCGGGTAGATGTGCCAGACGAACGGCCGCCGCGCCCATTGCGCGCGCACGAAAGAGTCTTCTCCGCGCACGAAATTCAGGTCGCTTGCCCAGAGCATCTCGTCGAAGGCAGCCTGGGGCACGAACGGCAGCGCATGCGCGCGCAGGTTGCCACGCTCCGCCAGTGCGGGGGCCTTGAACGAAGCAAGATCGAAAAAGCGCGCGACCGCACCGGAGATGCGTCCTTCCGGCACGAGCAATATCACGGGGCCCGGCGCGTCGCGCCATTGCGCGAGCAGTGCTTGCGCGGCCGGGTTTTCGTACGCGAACAGCGAGATGACCGTTGCCTCGGGGCCGGGGGGCGGCCCGAGCGTCATGCGCTGCCACCACGTCTGGCGCGCTTCGCTGGACGAAAGGAAGCGTGCGCGCGCCGCGTCGAGATCGCGCTCCTTGATGACACCGCCCGTGCCCTGCCCGAGACCGGGGAAGAAAAACGTCTTCACGAGCGCATGGCGTGGATGCGGTGAGGGCTTCAAGTGGACGCCGGCCACCCAGTCCTCGGCGCTCAGGTACTCGAGATTGAGCCAGACCGGCACGCGCTCGCGTCGTGCCATTGCGGCGAGATAGGGCGCCGGCAATTCGCATGCGAACGCCTCGATGACGACATCGGCGACTTGCAGCGTTTCGCCGGCATGAACGTCATGCCATTGCTCGATCTCGATGCCGGCCACTGTCTGTCTCGATGCGGCGACATCGACGGCCGGCTCGAGCCGCGCGAAAGTAGGAAGATCGTCCACGATCAAGCGCACCTGCCAGCCATGTTCGCCGGCGAGCTGGCGGGCCAGACGCCAGCAGACGCCGACATCTCCGAAGTTATCGATGACGGCGCAAAAGATGTCGCAGGCGAGCACGGACGACGCTGCGCTCGCTGGCGCCGAGGCGCTCGGATGGGACGGATCGGACATGATGCAGCGCGCCGCGCGGGCGCGGGAGCCGGCGCAAATGTTCTAAACTGGCGATTCTAAAGCACGCCGTGCCGGCTCGCAGCCAGGCGCGGCGCTTTCCGTCCGACATCCGCATGACCGAACCGCACGCCCCCGAACCCGCCTTCGAGCCCAAGCGCATCCTCGCGCAATTGCCGCATATGCCCGGCGTCTACCGGTACTACGACAAGCTCGGTGCAGTGCTTTACGTGGGCAAGGCGCGCGACCTCAAAAAGCGCGTCTCGAGCTACTTCACCAAGACGCAGCTCTCGCCGCGCATCGCGATGATGGTCACGCGCATCGCACGCATCGAAACAACGGTGACGCGCTCCGAAGCCGAAGCGCTGCTGCTCGAGAACAATCTGATCAAGGCGCTGGCGCCGCGTTACAACATCCTGTTTCGCGACGACAAGTCCTATCCCTATCTCAAGCTGACGGGGCACAAGTTTCCGCGCATGGCGTATTACCGCGGAGCCGTCGACAAGAAGAATCAGTATTTCGGGCCGTTTCCGAGCGCGTGGGCGGTGCGCGAAAGCATCCAGATCCTGCAGCGCGTGTTTCAGTTGCGCACGTGCGAGGACTCGGTGTTCAACAACCGCACGCGGCCTTGCCTGCTGCATCAGATCGCGCGCTGCACCGCGCCGTGCGTCGGTGCTATCAACGAGGAGGACTATGCGCGCGACGTCGAAAACGCATCGCGCTTTTTGCTCGGTCGCCAAAACGAGGTGATGAAAGAACTCGAGGCCAAGATGCATGCCTTCGCGGCGGAGCTGAAGTTCGAGCAGGCCGCGGCCGTGCGCAACCAGATGAGTTCGCTGTCGACGGTCCTGCATCAGCAGGCGATCGAAGTCGGCAGCGACAGCGATGTGGACATCCTCGCCGTCGTCGCGCAAGGCGGACGCGTCTGCGTCAATCTGGCAATGGTCCGCGGCGGGCGGCACCTCGGCGACAAGGCCTATTTCCCGGCGCATGTCGACACCCCGCCCGGCGTCGAGGAGGCGGCGTTGGAGGCTGCGCTCGATGCGCCCGCGCCGCTCGACGCCGACGACATGCCCGAACCCGGCGTCGCGGCGGGCATCGAAGCCGAGGTCCTCGAAGCGTTCATCGCGCAGCATTATCTCGGCAATCGGGTACCGCCGGTGCTCGTCGTCAGCCACGCTCCGGCGAGCCGCGAACTCGTCGAGCTCCTGAGCGAGCAGGCGGGCCACAAGGTCACGCTCGTGCGTCAACCGCAAGGCCAAAAACGCGTCTGGCTCGGAATGGCCGAGAACAATGCACGTCTTGCGCTCACGCGGCTGCTGTCGGAGCAGGGCTCGCAGCAAGCGCGTACACGCACACTCGCCGAAACGCTCGGTCTCGAATGCGACGATCTCGCGCATCTGCGTATCGAATGCTTCGACATCAGCCATACGATGGGCGAGGCCACACAGGCATCGTGCGTCGTGTACCGCGATCACAAGATGCAGTCGAGCGAGTACCGGCGCTACAACATCACCGGAATCACGCCCGGGGACGATTACGCGGCCATGCGCCAGGTGTTGACGCGCCGCTACGAGAAGATGGTCGAGTCGGCCGCGGGCAACGCGGACGATCGCGCAGCCGAGCTGCAGCCCGAGGCGGCAGCCGATCCGGGGCTCGCCGCCGATGCGGCCGAACCGACCGCGGCCGGCGGCACGCTGCCGAATATCGTGCTGATCGATGGCGGCAAAGGGCAAGTCGAGGTCGCGCGCCAGGTCTTCGCGGAGCTGGGGATCGACCGCTCGATTCTCGTCGGCGTGGCGAAAGGAGAAGGGCGCAAGGTGGGACTCGAGACCCTCGTGTTCGCCGACGGCCGCGCACCGCTGGAGCTCGGCAAGGAGAGCGCTGCGCTCATGCTGGTCGCCCAGATTCGCGACGAGGCGCATCGCTTTGCGATTACCGGCATGCGCGCCAAGCGTGCCAAGGCGCGTCAGACCTCGCGGCTGGAAGAGCTCGAGGGCATCGGCGCCAAACGCCGGCAGCGGCTTTTGGCGCGATTTGGCGGGCTGCGCGGCGTGGTGGCGGCAAGTGTCGAGGATCTGGCAAGCGTCGAAGGTATTTCGCTCGCGTTGGCCGAGCAGATCTACAGGCAACTGCACTGAAGGGGCGCGAAGGGCATCGGCGGCCGAGTCCGCCTACCGCCGCGGCTTGGCTGCGGCTTGGCTTGTGGCGGGTCCGTCGACACGGCACAATGGCGTCTCCTTGTTCCGTCAACTTCGCGGGGCCGCCGGCCATTCGCTCATGCCGTTCAATTTTCCGATTTTCCTGACGTGGCTGCGGATCGTGCTGATTCCGCTCGTCGTTGGCGTGTTCTATGTGCCGGACGCGTGGATGAGCGAGCCGCATCGCAACGCGGCGGCGTGCGTCATCTTCGTGCTCGCCGCGCTGACCGACTGGTTCGACGGCTATCTCGCCCGCAAATGGAATCAGACTTCGGCGTTCGGTGCGTTTCTCGATCCCGTGGCCGACAAGCTGATGGTGACGGCCGCGCTCCTGATCCTGGTACAGCTCGGCCGAATCGAAGCGGCGATCGCGCTCGTGATCGTGGGGCGCGAAATCGCGATCTCAGCCCTGCGCGAATGGATGGCGCAAATCGGAGCATCGAAAAGCGTGGCGGTCAATCAGCTCGGCAAGTTCAAGACAGCCTGCCAGATGGTTGCGATTCCGATGCTGCTCTTCGGGGCGCCGCTGCGCATCGGCGGGTGGGTCATCGCGACACACGTGTGGGGCGTCTGGCTCATTTATCTCGCTGCCGTCCTGACGATCTGGTCGATGCTGTATTACATGAAGCTTGCCTGGCCTCAAATTCGCGAGCGCGGCGGCATTCTGTAGGCATAAGGCGCAAGGCTCTCGTCGTTCGTCGAAACGTTTCCGACGGATCGAGCCTCGTCAAAGACCGAGTTCGCCCCGCAAAAGCCGCGCGGCGGCTTGCGTCACCTCCAGCCATGCACCGGGCGTCGGTTGGCGAATCAGGCGTGCGCTCGGATACCACGGAGTGGGCTCCCCAGCCATGTTGCCTTGCGCCGGCGTGCGGGGCTCGGCAGTGAACCATCGCCAATCGGCGGCGAACGGCAGCATCAGCAAAAGCGGTTTGCCCAGGGCGCCGGCAAGGTGGGCGATCGACGTATCGATCGAAACTACGGCATCGAGCCTTTCGACGATGGCGGCCGTATCGGCGAAGTCGCGAATCCGGCCTTCGTAACGATGAATCGACGCGCGCTTGGCGTGTATGGCCAGCGATTGCGCATCGAGTTCGCCGATAGCCGGCTGCAGAACGATCCAGTCTATGCCCGCAAGCGCGAAAAGCGGCGCGAGTGCGTCGACCGGCATCGTGCGCGTCTCATGGGCCTGAATGCGGCCGGCCCATGCAATCCCCACCTTGAAACGCGCGTGACCGCCCAGCGAGCCTCGCCAGCGGCGCCGGTAAGCCCCGGGTACTTCGACGTAGCGGCGTTGGGCGGGCAGTGTGTCGCGCCTCGTGCCGAGCGCAAGCGGCAGGCTCAGTAGAGGGCACTGCAGATCGGCTTCGACTTGAGCTTCGTCGCGTGCGACGATCTTGACCCGCCAAAGCGGCCCGAGCGGCTCGACGAGCGGCAGCAGCTCGGGCTGCACGGCAAATACGACACGCCCCGCGCGTTCGCGCGCGAGCGGCACGAAGCGCATGAATTGAAGCGTATCGCCGAAGCCCTGTTCGGTTTCGACGAGCAGCGTCCGCGTTTCGATCGGCTCGCCATGCCAGCGGGGCAGGGCACGTTGCACCGCGCGGCCCGACGCCGCGTCGGCGGTCGCCGCGAGTTCCAGCCGGGCTTCGTATTCGGGCAAGCCCCGTGCGAAGTCGCCGAGCGCAAGCAGCGTCAGCGCCCGGTTGAGCCGGGCCGAAGCGAGTTCCGGACGCAGCCGCAATGCCTGATCGTAGGCGCGCAACGCTGCATCGTGCGCGCAAAGCGCGTGGTGCGCGTTGCCGAGACTGAGCCAGGCGAGGCTCATGCGCGGATCGAGCCCGACCGCGCGCTCGAGTGCGGAGATCGCGTGCGCATGACGGCCCAGCGCGGCGAGCGCATTGCCGAGCCCGAGGAGTGCCGGTGCAAATGGCGCGTGCAGCGCGAGTGCCGCCTCGAATGCCACGACGGCTTGCTCGTGCTGGCCTGTCGCGTCGAGGGTGTTACCCAGATTGAAGTGTGCGGCGATGAAGCGCGGCTCGAGCGCCAGCGCCCGGCGGAAATGGACGATGGCGTCATCGGCTCGGCCGAGTGCCGCATAGGCCATGCCGAGGTTGTTATGAGCGCCTGCGTGATCGGGGCGCAGGGCCAGCGCCTGCTTGAACGCCTCGATCGCGTCGTCGTGCCGTCCGACCGCGTGCAGCGCGTTGCCGAGATTGTTCCAGGTCGGCGCGTCGTCGGGCGTAAGAAGCAGCGAGCGCTCGAATGCATCGACGGCGTCCGCGTGCCGGCCCGCCGCTGCATAGGCGTTGCCGAGGTTGTAATGCGCGAGCGGGAACTCCGGTGCAAGCGTCAGCGCGTTTCGAAACCGCTCGATGGCGCCGTCCAGTTGGCCGAGCGCCTTCAGCGCATTGCCGAGATTGAGCTGCAGACCGGCGTCGTCCGGACGCAGCCGTACCGCGCGGCCGACGAGATCGGCAGCTTCGGCGTGTCGTCCTTGCTGATGGCGCAGTACCCCGAGCAGATGCAGGGCGTCGGCGTGCGTGGGGTCGGCGGCGAGCGCCGCGCGATAATCGCGCTCGGCGTCGGCGAGCCTTCCGTCACGATGGGCCGCGTAAGCGCGAGCGAAAAGAGAATCCATGACGGCAGGAAAAGCGGTGAACGCGGCATTTTCCCACACTCGCCGCGCCACGCGAAAAGCGCGTTCGCCGCGCCGGCCAGCGGGCGGCCAGCGTACACTAGGCGAGTCGTGGTTCGCCGGAGGAAAACGCATGGCCGCCGCCGCAAACGAGCAGCCCGTGCTGATCGTCGGCGCGGGCCCAACCGGGCTTGCCGCCGCGATGAGCCTCGCACGTGCGCAGGTCGCCGTGCGCATCATCGATCGAGCGCCGCAACCGGCGGCGCACTCGCGTGCGATCGGCATACAAGCCCGCACGCTCGAACTCCTGGAGCAGCATCGCGTCGTCGAGCCGTTTCTCGCGGCCGGTCACCGGTTGCGAGCCGCCAACCTGTATTCGAACGGTCATCGGCTCGCGCGGCTCGATTTCGACCCGTTGCACACGCGCTATCCCTACTTGATGTGCCTCGATCAGACGGTGACGGAGCGCATCCTGACCGAGCATCTCGCCACTTTCGGCGTGACGGTGGAACGCGGTACCGAACTGGTCGGCCTGACGCAGGCGGCCGCGCGCGCCGAGGCCGAACTCGTTGATGCCGACGGCCGGCGCGAGACGGTGCACGTCCCATTCATCGTCGCGGCCGACGGCGCTCATAGCACGGTGCGCAGCTTGCTCGGACTCAGCTTTGCCGGTAAGACGTTCGAACAGACGTTCATGTTGGCAGACCTGCATGCCGATTGGGATTTGCCCGACGACGAGTTCCATCTATTCGCATCGGGAGAAGGCTTGGCGGCCCTGTTCCCGATGGGCGGCGGCCGCCACCGGTTCATCGCCGATCATCCGGAGCCGGTCGCCGATGGAAAGGCAAAGCCACGGGAGCACGCCGAGGCGAGTTCGCGCGACGGTGACGATCCGCCCGGCGATCCACCGCTCGCGCTTTTTCGCGAGACTGCCGGGCGCCGCATCCATCGTCCGCTCGAGTTGTCGGGGCTTGAATGGTCGTCGTACTTTCGATTGAACAGCAGGATGGTCGAGCGATTGCGCGTGCAGCGTACTTTCCTCGTGGGCGACGCGGCGCACGTGCACAGTCCGGCCGGCGCACAAGGCATGAACACCGGCATCCAGGAAGCATTCAACCTGGGCTGGAAACTGGCGCGCGTGCTCAAAGGGCACGCCGCGGAGCATCTGCTCGATACCTATCAGGCGGAGCGTCACCCCATCGAGCGCGACGTGCTGCGGCAGACGAACTTCATTACTCAGTTGGCCGAGGCCGAACGGGGGGCGCTGAAGCTGTTGCGCGAACGGGCGATGCCGATCCTCGCGGCATTCGGGCCGCTGCGCGATGCGGCGCGCCTGATGGTGAGCGAGCTCTCGATCCAGTACCGGCGCAGCGCGCTCACGCTCGAGCGCGTGCTCGATGGAGGCCCACGTGCCGGCGAGCGCGCGCCGGATGCACTCGTGCATGTGATCGATGGCCCGCTCGGCCGGGCCCCGGGCACCGGCTGCATTTTCGATCTGCACGACCCAGCCTACTTTTCGCTCTTTTTACTGGTGGGCGCGCCCGGCGACAATCCGAGGGGGTTCGATGCCACCGACGCGCTTGCCGCGAGGTCCACCCCGCCCGATCCGAGCATCGAGAAGCTTGCCTCGCTCGTCGAGCGTGTATTGGCGGGGAATGTGCGCATTTGGCATGTGACCGATGCGCAAAGCGGAAGCGGCACGCCGCTGATGGAGGCTTACGGAAGGACTCGCCCGGCGTTCTATCTGCTGCGGCCCGACGGCTACATTTGTGCGCGCGGCCGTCCGGCAACCGATGCCAGTGCACTGGCAAGGCATTGCGAGAGCTGGTTCGCGGCGAGGCGCGAAAACGGTTGATGATTCATGTTTCCCCGGGGAGCGATTCCCCGGGGGAAAACGTCAAGCGGCTTCGGCCGGCGTGAGCTTCTCGCGTGTCCGGACCAGCGCGTCTTTGACGATCGGCAGCATCGCGGCGCTCGCTTGAGCATCGTCGAGTGTCGCCAGAATCGCCCGCCGCATGCGCGGCTCCCAGAAGCGCCGGATATGCTCCGAGATGCCAGCGAGGGCCTCGTCGCGATCGGGCATCGACTCGAAGAACTCGCCGATGCGGTTGGCCATCTCGATCAGGTGCTGCTCGTTCATCGTCGGTCTCTCACTGTGCTCATTTGCCCGTGCCCGCATGGGCCGCGCCGCGCTCGCG
>NZ_JBMRBK010000090.1:0-3813 GCF_057351765.1 Trinickia sp.
CCGACCCACGTTTGCAGCAGGCAGAATATGAACACCGTCACCCCGGGGCAGGCCGACCATGCAACTTCGGCAGACCGTTTTCGCTACGGTTTCCTGAAGGGCAATCCGCAACTGACGAAAAACGGCGAGCTCAAGCATCTGCTGACGATCGAGGGATTGCCGCGCGCGATCGTCACGCACATTCTCGATACGGCCGAGCAGTTCGTGAGTGTCACCGATCGTGAGGTGAAGAAGGTGCCGCTCTTGCGCGGCAAGTCCGTCTTCAACCTGTTCTTCGAGAACTCGACGCGCACGCGGACCACGTTCGAGATTGCGGCCAAGCGCTTGTCGGCCGACGTCATCAACCTGAACATCAATGCATCGTCGACGAGCAAAGGCGAATCGTTGCTCGATACGATCAACAATCTGTCGGCGATGCATGCCGATATGTTCGTCGTTCGCCATGCATCGAGCGGGGCCCCTTATCTGATTGCGCAGCACTGCGCGCCGCACGTGCACGTCATCAATGCCGGCGACGGGCGCCATGCGCATCCGACGCAGGGCCTGCTCGACATGTACACGATTCGGCATTACAAGCGGGATTTCACGAATCTGCGCGTGGCGATCGTCGGCGACATTCTGCATTCGCGCGTTGCGCGCTCCGATATCCATGCGCTCACCACGCTCGGCGTGCCGGAGGTACGCGCGATCGGCCCGCGCACGCTGTTGCCGGGCGGGCTCGAACAGATGGGTGTGCGGGTGTTCAACAACCTCGACGAGGGATTGAAGGGTGTCGACGTCATCATCATGCTGCGGTTGCAGAACGAACGGATGAGCGGGGCGCTGTTGCCTTCGGCGCAGGAGTATTTCAAGAGCTGGGGGTTGACGCCCGAACGTCTTGCGCTTGCCCAGCCCGATGCGATCGTGATGCACCCGGGGCCGATGAACCGCGGCGTCGAGATCGATTCGCAAGTGGCGGATGGCCCGCAATCGGTGATTCTCGATCAGGTGACGTTCGGCATCGCCGTGCGCATGGCCGTGATGGGCATCGTGGCAGGCAACAACGATTGAGACGGTCTGCCCGATCGTGGCGCTGGCCCGCGCCGATGCACGGGCGGCAGGTACGCGCGCGGGAATGCGAAAACAAAGACGGACGGAATAAAGAAGGCAGCGCATGAAGATTCATATCGAAGGCGGCACGTTGATCGACCCCGTGGCGGGCAGCGAGGCGCGGGCCGATGTATTCATCGACGAGGGCAAGATCGCGGCGATCGGTACCGCACCGGCCGGTTTCGATGCTGCGAAGCGCGTCGATGCGAAGGGGCGCCACGTCGTGCCGGGGCTCGTCGATTTGTCCGCGCGGCTGCGCGAGCCCGGCTACGAATATCGCGCCACGCTCGAGTCGGAAACCGCCGCGGCGCTGGCTGGCGGCGTGACGAGCCTCGTATGTCCGCCCGATACCGAGCCCGTACTCGACGAGCCCGGTCTCGTCGACATGTTGAAATTCCGCGCGAGCAGCCTCGAGCGCGTGCACGTGTATCCGCTCGGCGCGTTGACCGTCGGCTTGAAGGGGCAGATCATCACCGAGATGGTCGAGCTGACCGAAGCCGGTTGTATCGGGTTTTCGCAGGCCGATGTGCCCGTCGTCGACACACAGGTGCTCCTGCGCGCGTTGCAGTATGCGAGCACGTATGACTACACCGTATGGCTGCGGCCGCTGGATGCCTATCTCGCCAAGGGCGGCGTGGCGGCGAGCGGCGCAGTTGCTTCGCGGCTCGGTTTGCCGGGCGTGCCCGTTGCAGCCGAGACGATCGCACTGCATACGATCTTCGAATTGATGCGCGTGACCGGTGCGCGCGTGCATCTGCCGCAACTATCGTCGGCGGCCGGTATCGCGCTCGTGCGAGAAGCCAAGGCCGAAGGGTTGCGCGTCACATGCGATGTCTCGGCGAACCACGTCCATCTGATCGACGTCGACATCGGTTACTTCGACGCGCAATTCCGGCTCGATCCGCCGTTGCGCGGGCAACGCGATCGCGAGGCGATCCGTGCGGGCCTGGCGGACGGCACCATCGATGCGATTGCATCGAATCACACGCCTGTCGACGACGACGAAAAGCTGTTGCCCTTCGGCGAAGCGACCCCGGGCGCGACCGGCCTCGAGCTGCTGCTCTCGCTGACGGTGAAATGGGCCCAGGAAGCACGTATTCCGCTGGCGAAGGCATTGAGCCGGATCACCGCCGCACCGGCCGATGTGCTCAAGCTGCCCGCGGGGCGCATCGAAGTGGGTGCCGTGGCCGATCTGTGCGTTTTCGATGCGAGCGCGCACTGGCGCGTCGAGCCGCGCGTGTTGAAGAGCCAGGGTCACAACACGCCCTTTCTGGGCTACGAACTGCCGGGCCATGTGATGGCGACGATCGTCGCGGGCCGTCTCGCCTACGAGCGCGTGTGAGCGCGTCCCTGCCGATCCGAATGGACCGACTCGAATGAAACTCGCGCTTGCCAAGGCCCGGCTGGGGCTGCACCTGCTGCACGGGATGTGGATCGTCGCGACACGCTTTCCGCACGCCTCGCCCGAGCGCAAGCTGATGCTCATCCGCGCGTGGTCGCTCAAGGTGTTGCGGCTCGCAGGCGTCAAGCTCGTCGTGCATCATGACGAGGCGCGGCTCGACCACGGTGCGCTGGTGGTCGGCAACCACGTCTCGTGGCTCGATATTTATGTCATCAATGCGTGGCGGCCGACGCCGTTCGTTTCGAAGGCCGAAGTGCGCCATTGGCCCATCGTCGGCTGGCTCGCGCATCAATTGGGCACGATCTTCGTGCACCGGGAAAAGCGCAGAGACGCCCATCGCACGATGCACGAGATGGCGGCGCGGCTGCAAGCGGGCGAGGTGATGTGCATGTTTCCCGAGGGCACGACCTCGGATGGTCTCGACTTGTTGCCGTTTCACTCGAACCTGTTTCAAGCGGCTGTTTCGGCCGGTTGCCGCGTGCAGCCCATCTGCCTTTTATACGAGGATGCCGAGGGCCGGCAATCGACGGCGCCCGCTTATATCGGCGATATGTCGCTGGGCGAATCGGTCGATACCGTCTTGCGCGGCGGTCCGTTGACGGCGCACTTGTATGTGGGCGACGCAATCGACGCGGTAGAGGACAGGCGCGTACTGGCGGCGAGGGCTAGAGATGCCGTGGCGGCCGGTCTTGCTCGATTGAGGCCATCGCAACCGGCGCCGGCCATGGCGCCGAGCGCTTCGGATACGGCACCGCTGGGTGCCGAATACGATCAGCGTTAAACCGCAAAGCGCACCGGCGCGATGTTCGCTTGAATGAATGACTCGAATCGCGCGACGGAATCATCGATCGTGAGACCGGCCGTATCGATCGTCAGATCGGGCGAGACGGGGGCCTCATAGGGCGACGATACGCCCGTGAACTCAGGCAACTCGCCGCGTCGCGCACGTGAATAGAGTCCTTTCGGGTCCCGCGATTCGCATACGGCAAGACTGCTGGCGACGTGCACTTCGAAGAAGCGCTCGCCGACGATCGAACGCGCAAGACTGCGATGCTCGCGTGCCGGCGAAATCAGCGCGCCGATCACGACGAATCCCGCGTTTTTGAATAGCGCGGCCACTTCGGCGGTGCGGCGGACGTTTTCCAGGCGGTCGGCGTGGCTGAAGCCGAGGTTCGAATTCAGGCCGGTACGCAGGATGTCCCCATCGAGCACCACTACCATGCAGCGCCTCGCTTCGAGCCGTTCCTTGACGGCATGAGCGAGCGTCGATTTGCCGGCGCCCGAGAGGCCCGTCATCCAGAGGACGCCGCCGCGCTCGCCGG